>NZ_VPCP01000030.1:0-34380 GCF_013418145.1 Acinetobacter sp. YH12201
TGAACTGCATGTGACCGGGAAAAGTCAGGTCGCTGAACAGGCCTTAGTGCTGATTCAGAAACTGTATGCGATAGAAGCAGAACTCAGGAAAAAGACCGATGGTACAGCGGAAGACCGCCGCGAATACCGACAACAGCATAGTCAACCAGTGATGCAACAACTATATGAATGGCTCAACCAACATCATCTGACAGTGCCATCGAGTTCTCCTACCGCCAAGGCTATCAATTACACTCTGAAGCGTTGGCCAGCCTTAAGCCGCTATCTGGATGATGGCAATCTACCGATATGCAACAATTGGGTAGAGAATCAGATGCGTCCCTGGGCGTTGGGACGCAAGAACTGGCTGTTTGCAGGTTCGCTGCGCAGTGGTCAGCGAGCGGCAAACATCATGACTTTAATCCAGTCAGCAAAGCTGAATGGCTTGGATCCGTATGCCTATTTAAGTGATGTGCTGAAAAGGTTACCGACACACAAAGTGACCCAAATTGAAGAATTGCTGCCGCACTGCTGGAAACCTAAATCGAATTAAAAAATAGGTATGGGATTCAGCGGACGCTTACGATACACTACGATAGAATGCCCAGCCAACAAAAAAGCCCTATGGATGAATAGGGCTTTTGTTCAAAACAGAGGATAACTGTTTGATAGGTGCTGCTTAGGCAATTTTGTTGTTAAATTGATTGCCAAGGCATTTGGTACACGGTGGTAGACGATCAGTACCAATTTCTAAGTAGGTGCGGTGTCCGCATTTGACACAAAAATAGAAGCCTGTTCCGGGTTTAGAGCCAGCAGTAACCATTTTTGTTCTCCATAGGTTTTAGAAATGGTGAACCTAGTATACCCCTATCGTGATGATTGTCTATTGATCATTTCAAAAATTGATGGTGGCATAATTGCAAAAAATAATTTCAAATAACAATTTTGACTGCTTTACAGAGATTTGCTGATCCAATTCTCAACTTGCAGTCCGTCGACTCGTAAGAATTCTTTTTCATTGTTGGTGACCATGACCCAATTATTTGCGCGGGCATGTGCAGCCAACCATAAATTATTATTCCAATAATTTGACCTTATTTTTGGAATTGATAACATATGCCACAATAATTCAAAACTACTACATTTCTTGAATCTAGAGTTTGTATTTGTTTAGATAGATTTTTCAGCACTAGAGTGTAATTTACCTAAAATAATGGCAGCTAAGAATAAGTCTGAAAAATGAGGCTAACTAAACTTACTCCTTAACTCTGATGACTGATTTTGATGATGTAACTATAAAACTTAAGCTTATTGAAATTTTATTTTTTAAAATCCTAATTTTTTGTCATCATCTTTTTTAATTCAGTTAATTTCAATAAAGGATTTCCTTTGTGCAGCATGCGATGACAATTAGAACAAACTATTGCTAAATCTTCTAATTTAGTTTCAATTAATCCATCAGCTTGATGTAATGGAACCAAATGATGAACCTCACAAAAGCCATCACCTATTGCACCATATGTATTTTTAAAGTTAAAAGAACAAACTTCACATTCAATTTTTCCTGTTTGAGCAAATACTATTTGCTTTTTTTCTGTCACTATTTTTCTATTTCTCTCCCTAATCAAATGTGTCTTAAATCTAGGATTTCCTTCAAGCCCAATAATCTCTTCCTCAACATCAGGTAAACTATCAAAAAAATTATTACTTTCAATATATTCTTGTACTCTGCTAACAAGATTTCTAGCCTCAGGTGCTTGAGCATACCATACATTACTTTGACCAATTCCACCTTTAACAGCTCTTGGAATTAAGATAGTCCTCTCATTAACAGGGATAAGGTATGCATCAACAAAATTAGCTTCTATAAAATAAAAATCTAATTTATTTTTTTCATGAATATCAGATATTTTTAATAACTTTCGGGGCTCTTTATAAACTTTAGCATTTTTATACCATCCAACAACTACAGTACCACCACTATCTGGTCCTGCTGTCCATACTACGGTTACGCCATCAGCAAACTCATCCCCCTTACCAGCTCCTAATTTTTTAATATCAATTTTTCCTGAGGAACGGACATATCCAAATACTTTTCCATCTACATTAGTAAAATTACATACCTCATGACCAATTGAATGATCATTGAAAGCCCCTCCTCTTTTAGGTATATCTCCTTTAGCTCCATTATAATTATCCATCCAACCTACATTACAAAATAATATTGCCATAGCCTACCCTTAATTTTCTTTTTTAATAAACAAAACCCCACTTAACAGTAGGATTTTTTAAAACAATATCAATAACTTTTAATCTTTAATCCTCCCCAACCCTCCTTTTTCAAAGGAGGGAGTTCCCCTCTTTCGCAAAGAGGGGCTAGGGGAGATTTTAAAAAAGATTAAGCCACATTCCCTTCCAAGAAATCCTGTGCAAAGCGTTGCAATACACCACCCGCTTCATAAACAGAAACTTCTTCTTCGGTATCCAGACGGCAGGTTACAGGTACTTCAACAATCTGGTTTTTACCATCATCAGTCGAACGTTCAATGACTAAAGTCAAGGTCGAACGTGGCGCAATATTACCTACTACGCTATACAGTTCCGTACCATCCAGCTTTAAAGTCTTGCGGTTAGTACCCGGTTTAAATTCAAGTGGTAATACGCCCATACCGACTAAGTTAGTACGGTGAATACGCTCAAAACCTTCGGCCACAATCGCTTCCACACCGGCAAGACGCACACCTTTAGCTGCCCAGTCACGGCTAGAACCCTGACCGTAGTCCGCACCCGCAATAATGATTAACGGTTGCTTACGGTTCATGTAAGTTTCAATCGCTTCCCACATACGCATCACTTCACCTTCCGGCTCGACACGCGCTTTTGAACCCTGCTTGATGGTACCGTCAGCACGAACCACCATTTCATTGAACAGTTTCGGGTTGGCCAAAGTCGCACGCTGCGCAGTCAAGTGGTCACCACGGTGCGTTGCATAGGAGTTAAAGTCTTCCTCAGGCACGCCCATTTTATGCAGGTATTCACCCGCAGCTGAATCCATAATAATCGCATTTGATGGCGATAAGTGGTCGGTAGTGATGTTATCCGGCAAGATCGCCAGCGGACGCATGTTTGTCAAGGTACGCGGTGCAGCCAAAGCTCCTTCCCAATACGGCGGACGGCGGATATAGGTACTTTGCGGACGCCAGTCATACAGTGGACTTGCCGCTTTTTCACGCTCGCCCAAATCAAACATCGGGATATACACTTTTTTAAATTGCTCTGGTTTTACCGCAACTTTTACCAGCGCATCAATTTCTTCATCCGATGGCCAGATGTCTTTGAGGTAAATCGGATTACCATCTTTATCGTTGCCAAGTGAATCTTTTTCAATATCAAAACGAATCGTTCCGGCAATCGCATAAGCAACGACTAATGGCGGAGAAGCCAGGAAAGCCTGTTTTGCATAAGGATGGATACGACCATCGAAGTTACGGTTACCTGAAAGTACCGCAGTGGCATACAGGTCACGGTCAATAATTTCTTGCTGAATTTTTGGATCTAGCGCACCCGACATACCGTTACAAGTCGTACATGCATAAGCGACAATACCAAAACCGAGTTTTTCCAGGTCGTGCAGTACACCCGCTTCTTCAAGGTAAAGTGCAGCGGCTTTAGAACCCGGTGCAAAAGAGGATTTTACCCAAGGCTTACGGGTTAGACCCAACTCATTTGCCTTACGTGCCAATAAACCGGCTGCCACTGTATTACGCGGGTTAGAGGTATTGGTACAAGAAGTAATCGCCGCAATAATCACCGCACCATCCGGCATTAAGCCTTCTGCTTCTTGCGCACGAGCGGCCTCTAAATTACCCGCAATGCCTTTTTCTTTCAGGTCAGCCGTTGATACACGTGCATGCGGGTTTGACGGGCCGGCAATGTTACGAGTTACCGTTGACAAGTCGAAACGCAGTACGCGTGGATATTCCGCCTGTTTCATGTCTGAAGCCCAAAGACCAATTTCTTTGGCATATTGTTCAACCAGTTTCACCTGGTCTGCTTCACGACCGGTTAAAGTCAGATAATCAATGGTGTTCTGGTCAATATAGAACATCGCCGCAGTTGCACCATATTCAGGTGTCATGTTAGAGATGGTCGCGCGATCACCCACCGACATGCTGTCTGCGCCTTCACCAAAGAATTCCAGATACGCACCAACGACACGTTCTTTACGCAGAAATTCAGTTAATGCCAACACGATATCGGTTGCGGTAATGCCTGCCTTACGCTGACCCACCAGTTCCACACCAATAATGTCTGGCAGACGCATCCAAGATGCACGGCCCAGCATCACGTTTTCAGCTTCCAAACCGCCCACGCCCACAGAAATCACGCCCAAGGCATCGGTATGCGGAGTATGTGAATCGGTACCGACACAAGTATCCGGGAATGCCACACCTTCACGGTTTTGAATCACTGGAGACATTTTCTCCAGGTTGATTTGATGCATGATGCCGTTGCCCGCAGGGATCACATCAACATTTTCAAAAGCAGTTTTGGTCCATTCAATAAAGTGGAAACGGTCTTCATTACGACGGTCTTCCACTTCGCGGTTTTTACGGAATGCATCCGGATCAAAACCGCCGTATTCCACCGCTAAAGAGTGATCGACGATCAGCTGGGTTGGAACAACCGGGTTGACTTTAGACGGGTCGCCGCCCTGGTCGGCAATGGCATCACGGAGGCCTGCAAGGTCAACCAGTGCAGTTTGCCCCAAGATGTCATGACACACCACTCGTGCCGGATACCAAGGGAAATCGTGATCTTGTTTACGTTCAATCAGCTGACGTAAAGACTGTTCCAGAATGGCAGGATCACAACGGCGTACCAGCTGTTCGGCAAGTACTTTTGAAGTATAGGGAAGTTTTGCATATGCGCCTGGCTGAATATCTTCTACGGGTTGGCGTACGTCATAATATTCGAGCTGGGTACCTTGCAGTGGTTTGCGGTAGTTGTTGTTCATAGCTTACCTGCCTCTTGAATCATTTTTTCTTTACTACGTAATTGTTGTTGCGAGTTACAATCGGTTCAACGGCATAGTACACCGCCGAAAAGCCATTTCCCAAATCTTTTATATTTCATATATTTAGATATAAAAACAGGTGTTTTGGAAACAAATTGTTACATATTTTTTGGGATATTTGCTCTAATCGTGCTTTTTTTGGAAAAATAGCGGGAAATAGGCCTCATTCTTTAGTATTAGATGTCCCTAAGCGAATACAAAACAATCTTGTTCTGTAATATTTATCCCAATCGTTTAAGTAGATGTAAAGCTTATATTTTTTATATTGCATTCGCTCTTGTCAGGCATTAAAACCTAAAAAATAGCGTTAAGCTGCAAATCTGATGATCTAGCACTGCCTTCGATGCTTATCTTTTGAATATGCTTGTTGGGTAATACCTATTTTTCATCATTCCATCATTCTAAACCCTTCAAATATGACGTCAGAAAAGATCTTCACCTTACAAAAAATTGATAAAGGGTAAAAAATTTTGGTCGCCATTTTTATGTTAGAGCAGCGATTTTAATGCTAATGATTTTGTCGCTTGCCCGCATTCATTTAAACAAAACTGCATATTTCCGAATTTCAGTAAAGCTATAGCAATCTGGGCTTTTTGTTTGCCTATCTGCACTGCATGCTGCAAAATATCTGCACTAATGATTTGTGAAATATATCCAGAGGCTAGTCATGTCAACGTCTACTGCTTTTACACTATTCACTTTAAAGGGTGTAGATGCACAAAAATTCCTTCAGGGCCAAGTGACTTTAAATGCTGAGGCATTAGCCGAAAACCTGACTCGCTATACCGCGATCTGTAGTTTAAAAGGACGAATCCAGTTTGGCTTATGGCTAAAAAAAATTAGTCCGGAAAGTTTTGAAATTGTGGTCACTGACGATCAGGCCGAAGAATTTGCCAAACACATTAAAAAATTTGGTGCTTTTTCGAAAATGAAGCTGGAACAAGTCGGCCGAGTTTTCCCTACGCTCAATGGCGATAGCACCGATTTTTCTAGCACTGAAACCGATATCGCAGCTTGGCAGCTGCAAGCGATTGAAGCCGGTCAGGCCTGGATTGAAGCGACAACGGCACAAGAATTCCAGCCGCAAGAACTGCGTTTGCATCAGCGTGAAGGCGTACATTATGACAAGGGCTGCTATTTGGGTCAGGAAATTATTGCACGCCTCTGGTTCAAGGCCAAACCGAAACACTGGCTGCATTTGGTGCAAGGTAGCGGTGATGCTCCTGCTGCTGCAACCCAGTTAAACAATGATGTTGAAGTGATCAACAGCATTGCTGTGGATGGCGGTTATAAAGCCCTGGTCGTGGCAAAACCTGCTGCGCTTGAAGAGCTGGGGTTACAAGTTCTAGATTTGCCTGAAGCTTTAAATGGTGATGTAGCACGTCCACAGTAAATCTTGAAACTTTAGATATTTAAGCTTTGGATATATGCTGCACTGAGCCTCCATCTTTGGAGGCTTTTTTATGCATTTGAAGGGATACTAAACCGATCACATTTCCGGATTAAAAACCATGAAACAGCTTGTTCATGTCTTTGCAGACATATTCTTTAAATGAATAATCACGCGCATGCTTGGCATCAAATTTTGCTTCAAGCTCACCTTTTTTAAAAATATAGACACGGTCATCTTTACTGACCAAATATTCAGCCCCCAGTTTCATCAGCAAAGCATCCATTTTTTCTTCTTCAGGAATATTGCTGTCCAGATTGACCCGATCATAGGCACGTTTAATGGCTTTAATGAACATTTATCTACTCACACATTAATTCAGCCGCGATTTAAACAAAGATTGGCTGAAAAACAAAGTGCCGTTTCGCTGCTGCGTATTTTTCTCTGATCATTGTGCTTGATGGTTTTAAATTTTAAGCACAAAACAATTCATCTACAAAGCCCTCACCCTACTTAAGCTTGCTTTAAGATTTTCTACCCAAAATCGAGCCAGTAACAATTATGTAAATATCTATGAAATATTATGGTAATGCACCCCTCATGTATTTACATTCACATAAATAAACTTATGATGTTAAAGGAAGGGTTCCATATTCATTTTTAAGCACATAAATGGAATTAAGATTATGTTTATAAAAGGTTTTTTAAAAATATGAAAAGAATTATACTTGCCAGCCTGATCGCTTTGTCTTCAAGTTTTGCGATGGCTGAAATGACAACCACTTCTGTTGATCCTGCATTTGCCAAAGTAGAAACACTGGTCAAAGCCAACGATATGAAAGGCGCTTATCAGGAGCTGGATAAACTAGCAAAAACAGGAAATGCACAGGCACTTTATAATTTGGCCTACCTGACTCAAACCGGTCAGGGCACCACCAAAGATGAGAAAAAAGCCATCCAGCTGTATCAAGAGTCTGCAAACAAAGGCTATCCGGTAGCCAACTATGTCCTAGGTAAAAACTACATGACCGGTACTTTAGGTCTGCCCCAAGATACTAAAAAAGCCAAACAGTATTTAGAAAAAGCATCCAAGCAAGGTTTTGATGATGCCAGCGTAGATTTGGCCGTATTACTGTTTTCTGAAGGTACAGCAGCATCAGATAAACTGGCTTTACAAAAATTGGACCCGCTGATCAAAAAAGGCAATTATCAGGCCATTCATGCCAAAGCGTTATATGACATCAGTCAGGGTTTTAAAAACAAAAACGAAGCGCCAATTAAGCAAGGCTTAAAAAGCATTCAGGATCTGGCACAAAAAGGCTATATTCCCGCTTTAATGGCTGTAGGTAACATGTTTGCCAACGGTAAAATCGTTCCGCAAAACCTGCCTGAAGCGAAAAAAATTTTTGAGGCTTTAGCCAAAGAAAATATCCCGCAAGCCAAACAATCTTTAGCTGTGGTGGATAAAATGATTGCCGAACAGGCCAAAAACCCACCTAAAGCTACTGCTGAAAAGAAAAGCTAATCACTGCAGAGATGATTAAAAGCCTCAATTCCGGGGGCTTTTTTTATGCCTATTATTTTGTTGCTATTCATGCTGACCGTAAAATTTTAAGCCCACCAGACACTAATTAACACACTCACCACAATGAATCCTAAAATGGTACTCATCAATAAAGGAGTTAAAGTTTTTTCATTTAAACCATACGCTTGACCTAACATGGCAAAAATGGTCGGCATCGGCAAAGCGGCAATAAGCGTTCCAGCATAGACCATTTCCTGACTCACATTGGTTAAATAATTCAAACCCAGGAACATCAGCAAAGGCATGATCAGGTTACTGGAAATCACCAGATAAAAGCTTTGCAGATTCACATATTTCAGCGTCAATCCCACAATCCCGCCACCAATCGAGAATAAGGCTAAAGGCGATGCAGTTTGTCCAAGCAGGGCCAAGACCTGATCCAGCTGTTTAGGAATATGAATCTGAAAGATGGCGCAGGCTATCCCCAGCATGACGCCCATAAACAAGGGATTTTTCAATAAAGTAACCACCGTGCTCTGGAGGATTTGGGCAAAACTTGCCTTTTGTGAGTTTCCCAGTTCCGCCAGAATCAGCACTGCCGGAATAAGCAGCACACTTTCAATGATTACCACCAAAGAGGTATAGGTCATCGCCTTTTGTCCCAGCAGCAAGGATAATACCGCCGTACCAATGAGCCCGGTATTCGACATGGCCGCACCTAGCGACAAAACTGAAGACTGTGAACGGTCATTTTTAAAGTAATGGGAAACAATAAAAAATGCCGCAGCATATAAAATAAAAGTCACGCCGCTATAGACAAGAAAGTATTCGGGATACCAGATTTCATGCAAATCTTTTGCGGCCAAGGATTGGAAAAATAAAGCAGGTAGCGCAATTTTAATGACAAAGGCCCCAACAGCATTGACTTGCTCTTTTGTTAAAAGCTGAAAATTTACCGAAAGATAACCTAAAGCTAATAAAAAAAAGATCGGTACGATGACCGTAAAGACCATATAGAATTTGTCCTTTCAATAAATAAAATTACTTGCCCAGACTCCGACTCTTTAGAGTCTGAGCATTAAAACATTCAAGCGAAATATCGGGATGAAGCATTAAAAAGCGCTAAACAACGCTTTTAATCCACGCGGCTGACAGCGCAAATATTGCGGTGCAATTTGAATATTTTCACCCAACTCTGCGGCAGCATGCCATGGCCAGCGCGGGTCATACAGCATAGCACGAGCTAAAGCAATTGCGTCAGCTTGCTGATAATGTAAAATTCCTTCGGCCTGCATGGCTTCAGTAATTAAACCCACAGCAATCACGGGAATGCTGACGACCTGCTTAATGGCATGAGCAAATGGAACCTGATAATTGGCTTCCAGATGAATATTCTGATCGATATGCAAGCCACCACTCGACACATGGATATATACTGCATCGAGTTGTTCCAAAGCCTTGGCCAAACCGAGCGAAGATTCGATATCCCAACCGTCATGCGCCTCCATCCAGTCCGTTGCAGAAATACGCACGCCTATAGGGTAGCCTTCTGGTACCGCATTTTTCATGGCCTGAAAAACTTCCAGCGTCAAGCGAATGCGGTTCTCGAAACTGCCGCCATATTCGTCCTGACGCCGATTCGATAATGGTGACATAAATTGATGCAGCAAATAACCATGTGCTGCATGCACTTCAATTAAGTCAAAACCGGCATCCACAGCACGCTTGGCAGCATCAGCAAAGTCTTGAATCACTTGCTGGATTTCATCTTTACTCAGCGCATGCGGTGCATGATCGGCTGGATTAAAAGGAATGTCACTGGCAGAAACTGTTTGCCAGCCATGAGTCTCTGTCGGCTTAAATTGACCTCTTCCATTCCAAGGTTTATCGGTTGAGGCTTTACGCCCTGCGTGTGCCAATTGCACTGCAAACGGCATAGGCGAAAGTGTCTTTATTTTTGTCAGTAATGCCTTAATCTGATCACGCTGTGTATCATTCCACAATCCCAAATCGGCATAACTGATCCGCCCTTCCGCTTGCACTGCGGTGGCTTCAACAATACATAAACCGGCACCAGACAAGGCATAATTAGCCCATTGCTGCTCATGCCAATAGGTCACCTCCCCTTGTTCAGTTGCCGAATACTGACACATTGGAGCAATTACGATTTTATTGCTCAGTTTTAACGAACCAAATTGAATTGGTTGAAATAATAACGCCACGCTTAGCCCCCTGTTAGAATACCTTGCTCACACTTAATCCCGCACTCCAGTTCAAACCATCTGCGGGTTCAAAGAAGCGTCCATTACCCTCATTTACAATCACTGAACCGACATAGTCTTTATCCAACAGATTATCGACTCGCGCAAAAGTCCGGACTTTCCAGTCGGCCTGTTTCCAGACATAACCGACATTGGCCGAAATGATGCTATAACTTGGTGCGGCATCGCTATTTACATCATCTACATAGACCTGATCCATATAGCGGACATCAAAACCCGCATTAAAGCCGATTTCCGGCTGCCAGCCTAAAGAGGCAAATGCCTGATTTTTAGCGATACCCGGAATCTTGTTGCCTTTCTGCACCATACTGTCCGGAATCGCTGCATCAAATGTAGCATCAATATAGCTGTAGCTGGCCTGAGCAGTTAAATCACGCCATAGATTTTTGTTCCAGGACAGCTCCCCCCCTTCACGCAGCGTTTTATCCGCATTCTTATAGGTCGCACGGCCATCCACTGTTCCAGCAGAAACAATATCGTTTTGTGTTTTGCTTTGGAAGACTGCAGCCGTGAAATTGCCCCACATATTTTGTGCTTTCACACCCAGTTCATAATTATTACTGCTGGCGGGCTTTAAATTAAAGTTTATGCCATCGTTTGCTGAATAGGCCATTTCGGTAAAGGTGGGAGTTTCAAAACCTTTGGCATAGCTGGCATAAACATTGAACCGGTCATTCATTTTCCAGCTTAAAGCCACTGAAGGTAGCACCTGGTCATAGTCGGTCTTGCCGCTATCATCGCCATTGCCTGTGACAATATAGTGATCGTTGGACTGGTAATGTACATTGCTATAACGCAGTCCTGTGTCCAAGGTCCAATTGGGTAAAAAATCCCACGCGGCTTGAAGATAGGGATCTAAATTCCATAAAAAATTCTGTTCATCACGGCGTAGCTTCCCTTTTACGCCAAATTGCCCATTGGCATCAAAGTTTTCATAACCCTGGCGGTCTTCATCCATATAATCAAAGGCCAGACCTGCTGTTACACGTGTATTGGGTAAAAGATTCTTTCCAGTCCAGCGAATATCAGTGCCGTAATAATCACGGCTGAAATCAATCACACCGCCGGCATGGCGTGAGTTTATTTGAGTTGCCGAAGGAATCGACTGATACTGGGTCACTTCACGATGTCCCAGATAAGCCATAGCATACAGTTCATGCTGGTCATTGATCGGTTTAGACCAGGTCAGACCGGTCTGGGTTTGATTAATTTCCTTGCGCACGTCATAGATATTGTTCGCATCATTGACCTGTTTGGGATTGGCTTGCCACTGCTGGCGGGTCAAACCTTGCGGATCATCGGCATTTATATCAACATGATTCATAATCCAGTTCAGTTTAGAGCCGTCATCCAGATTCCAGGTCAGTTTGGCATTACTCAGTACTTTATGCGCAGCACTGTGGTCACGGTAGCCATCAGTATCAAAATAAGAGGAACTGAGCACATAACTCGGCTCACCGGCCCGATCTGCACCACCTTGCAATATCACATTGGCACGGCTTTTATGCTGACTGCCAGCTGAATAGCCCAATTCAATGGAATCTTTGCATGCTCCCTGTTTGGTCGTGGTCAAAATCGTTCCGCCAGAGGAATTGCCATAAAGTGTAGAAAATGGCCCACCCAGTACTTCAATATGATCCAGACTGCTTAAATCAATATTTGAGGTCTGGCCCTGCCCATCCGGCATGCTCGCAGGAATACCATCGACATATAAACGGATACCACGCACACCAAAAGTTGAACGGGCACCAAAGCCACGCATGGAAATCTGTAAATCCTGGGCATAATTTTCGCGGTTATTCAGCTGTAAGCCAGGTACACCTTTTAAAGTTTCAGAAAGATTTACACCGAGATTATTCGTATTGTTATTTTGTTCGATTCGATATACTGAAGCAGGTGTTTGCAGCCAGTCAGTATCGCTACGTGTCGCTTCTATTTTAATGACGGGAAGCAAAACCGGGTCCGTAGAATCAGGGGCAGCATAAAGATGCTGGCAGAGGCATGCTGTCAGGTAAAGTAAAGTCTTAGAAAAGAGAATCTCGTAATATTTACCTGGCATAGCTTGCTCTATATCTTATTAAAATACTGTTTGAAAGCTTAAACGAACTACCCGCATAGCGTTTAAGTTTATTTGTAGTATCAGGGTTAATGACCCCTTCAGATTGAGGAAAAGCATGAAGCAATCGGCGAATTAAAATGACTGCTAGAATCAGTCCATTGCATCTATTAACAAATTGCAACAAGCATATAGATTTTTTAAGACTCCCTTGCAATCCCCTCTTAGCAGTCCAATATTAAGCACAAAGTTTTCTTGATACATTTGATCCTATGCCTGAATTACCTGAAGTTGAAACCACCAAAACCAGTCTCTTGCCACTGTTGGATCAAACCGTTTTAAAGGTAGAAGTCCGTCAGCCGAGCTTACGTTGGCCTATTCCTGAAAATATACAAAAGTTGGTGGGTCAAAAATTGCTGAAACTCACCCGCCGTTCCAAATATATTTTGGCAGAGTTTGAACAAGACAGTATGCTCTGGCATTTGGGCATGTCAGGCAGTTTCAGATTATGTACAGCAACAGACGAACTGCGCAAACACGATCATCTGATCATTCAATTTGAAGATATTGAACTGCGTTATCATGATCCGCGCCGTTTCGGCTGTATTTTATGGCTCGATCAAGACTCGCAAAGCAAACTGATTGATACTTTAGGGCCTGAACCTTTGAGTGAAGCATTTAATGCTGAATATCTGTTTGAAAAATTTAAAAAGAAAAATGTAGCAGCGAAAGTGGCGATTATGGATAACCACATGGTGGTGGGAGTGGGCAATATTTATGCAACGGAAAGTTTATTTAACGTAGGGATTCATCCTGCTCAACCGGCTTCTAGCCTGAGTTTTCAGCAAATTGAACAGTTAGTTATAGAAATTAAACGTATTTTAAAACAGGCGATTGATCTCGGCGGCTCGACCTTGCGTGACTATACCAATGCCATGGGTGAAAACGGCTATTTCCAGCAAACCCTGCTGGCTTATGGTCGTGCCGGTGAAATGTGCGTGAATTGTGAAACCACGTTGGAAAATTTAAAACTCGGACAGCGTGCATCGGTATTTTGTCCAGAGTGTCAGCCCCTAAAAAAAGTTAAAATAGCCCACCAGAAAGCCATTAAAGGAAGCCAAGCATGAAATCTGCCATCGTTCGACATATCTTGGTCAAAGATAAAGTGCTGGCTGAACAGCTGAAAAAGAAAATTAAGGATGGGGCTGATTTTGCCAAAATTGCCAAACAGCATTCCACCTGCCCTTCGGGCAAAAAAGGTGGCGAACTGGGTGATATCAAAAAAGGCCAGTTAGTCGGTCCGATTGATAAAGCCGTATTTACTTTGCCTGAACGTGAACTGCATGGCCCAATCAAAAGCCAGTTTGGCTGGCATTTGCTGGAAATCAAGTTTCGGATGGATTAGTAATCTTTGTTGCTCCTTCCTCCTTTTAGGAGGAAGGCTGGGATGGAGGTAAACCTCTCCCTAGCCCTCTCCTAAAAGGAGAGGGAATAAATAAGGAATAAAAAAAGGTACATTCAGTACCGTTTTTTTCAAGCAGAAAATCATTAAACCTTTTTCTTCAATTCATCACGGATTTCACGCAGTAACTGAATATCTTCCGGTGTTGGGGCAGGTGCTGCCGGCACTTCCTCTTTTGTACGGCGCATGCGGTTTAACATTTTTACCATCAGGAACACCACCCAAGCCAAAATGATAAAGTTAATTAAAATCGTGAGGAAATTACCATAGGTCAGCACGTTAATTCCGGCTTTGGTCAATGCATCCAAAGATTGCAGATTCTCCGGATTATCCCCGAGGACGATAAATTTCTGGGTAAAATCAACGCCTCCACCCGTAATCAGGGTAATGATGGGCATGATGATATCTTTTACCAATGAGTCGACAATTTTACCGAATGCCCCGCCAATGATAACCCCGATAGCCAAATCCATCATGTTGCCCTTGATGGCAAACTCTTTAAATTCTTGAACAATACTCATACTTGACTCCTGAGACCATTTTCAGTGTTTTTATAGGGTGATAATTAATCTGTTGTTAGAGGTACTTTAGCAATTTTTGCTCACAGAGCAGTTTCATTTTGTAACTTATGCTCACAAAAAAACCGCTAACCTTAGTTAGCGGTTTTTTATATCTGCTAAACAGAAAAATTATTTACCGCGGTTACGCTTACGTTCGTTTTCAGTCAAGTAACGTTTACGGATACGAATTGATTTCGGTGTTACTTCAACCAACTCGTCATCTTCGATGAATTCAAGCGCCTGTTCAAGCGTGTATTCAATGTTCGGTACAAGTGTTAAGGCATCATCAGTACCTGATGCACGTACGTTAGTGAGCTGTTTCGCTTTAGTCGGGTTAACCACCATGTCGTCTGAACGAGAGTTAATACCCACGATCATTCCTTCATAAACTTCCAACTGTGGTTTAGCAAATAGACGGCCACGGTCTTGTAGTGTGAACAATGCATAGCCCAGGCAAGTACCTTGAACCATAGAAATCAACACACCGTTTTGACGTTTAGCAACAGTACCTTGTTTCATTGGACCGTAATGCGAGAAGCTTGATGTCATGATCCCTGTACCAGAAGTCATGGTCAAGAATTCAGAACGGAAACCGATCAAGCCACGTGAAGGAACAGTTGCTTCAATACGGATACGGCCTTTACCGTCAACTTCCATATTGGTCATCTCGCCTTTACGGTGACCCATTTGTTCCATTACAGCACCTTGATGCTGTTCTTCAACGTCAAAAGTTACGTTTTCGTACGGCTCTTGCATTTGACCGTCGATTTCTTTCAAGATCACTTGCGGACGAGATACACCCATCTCGAAGCCTTCACGACGCATGTTTTCGATCAAAACTGAAAGGTGAAGTTCACCACGGCCAGACACTTTAAAACGGTCTGGACTGTCAGTATCTTCAACACGAAGTGCTACGTTATGAATCAATTCGCGATCTAGACGTTCACGGATGTTACGTGAAGTCACGAATTTACCTTCTTTACCCGCAAACGGTGAATTGTTGACCTGGAACGTCATCGATACGGTAGGCTCATCTACAGACAATGGCGGTAAAGCTTCAACAGCTTTCGGATCACAGATTGTGTCAGAAATGTTGAGTGCATCAATACCCGTTACACAAACGATATCGCCTGCAGAAGCTTCTTCAACGTCAACACGATCTAGACCATGGTAACCCATGATTTTTAAGATACGGCCGTTACGCGTCTTACCATCTTTATCAATCACAGTCACTTGCGTATTTAATTTCACTGAACCGCGCTGGATACGACCAACACCGATCACACCAACGAAGCTGTTATAGTCAAGTGAAGAAATCTGCATTTGGAATGGACCATCAACATCAACTGCTGGTGGCTCAACGATGTCAACGATTGTTTGGAACAACGGTGTCATATCTTCAGCAAGTTCTTCTGGAGAAGGACCAGCAACACCACGAAGACCAGATGCATAAACGATCGGGAAGTCTAACTGTTCGTCAGTACCACCAAGATTATCAAACAGATCAAAAACTTGATCGATCACCCAGTCACAACGTGCACTTGGCTTGTCGACTTTGTTGATAATCACGATTGGTTTCAAACCACGTGCAAAGGCTTTTTGTGTTACGAAGCGTGTTTGTGGCATTGGACCTTCTTGTGCGTCCACAAGTAGCAATACACAGTCTACCATCGACAATACACGTTCTACTTCACCACCGAAGTCGGCGTGCCCCGGGGTGTCCACGATGTTAATGCGGTATTCAGTATTAGTACGTTCATCTAACCATTTGATTGCAGTGTTTTTTGCAAGAATGGTAATACCACGTTCACTTTCAATAGCGCCTGAATCCATGACACGCTCAATCTCGCCCGCTCGTTCACCGAGTGCACCTGATTGTTGTAAAAGTTTGTCTACAAGAGTTGTTTTACCGTGGTCAACGTGCGCAATAATGGCAATGTTGCGGAGAGTTTTAATATCTGACATGTAAATTCGATACGTATTAAATTTGAGGGCAAATTATACAGAAAAAACTAAACTTTTAGTAGTGACAGTTTATTGACAGTTACAAGTTTTTTTGACTATTCGTCCTTTTTTTGGTTTGTAAACTCCTGTAACTCGATTAGAATAACGCCAAATTGCTGTTGTACCTTTCTTACATGTCTGATTTACAAAACTCTCCCAAACAACAAGATCGTCTTGATTTGGTCTACGGATTAAACGATCGCCCCAAACCATTTATCGCTTTTCTCGCTGCCCTGCAACATTTACTTGCGATTATTGTCCCGATTGTCACGCCCGGCTTGCTCATCTGTTTAGCTCTTGGGGTGTCAAAAGAAGACACCAACATGATTCTTTCCATGTCTTTGGTCATCTCCGGGATTGCAACCTTTTTACAATGTAAAAAGGTTGGCCCTTTGGGCGCGGGTCTTTTAATTGTACAAGGCACCAGTTTTAACTTTATTGGTCCGATTATCGGCATTGGTTCAGCCATGGTCGCGGCAGGCACCCCTGTTGAAGCGGTGATGGCTTCTATTTTTGGTGTAGTAATTGCCGGATCGTTTATTGAAATGGGTGTGTCACGTATTTTACCTTGGGTAAAACAACTGATCACTCCTCTTGTTACAGGTATTGTGGTCCTGCTGATTGGTTTGACCTTAATTAAGGAAGGTTTAATCAGTATGGGGGGCGGTTATCAGGCCATGGGCGATAAAACCTTTGCCAATGCCGATAACCTGATTATGTCCTGTACGGTACTGGCGATTATTATTGTCCTGAACCGTGTCCGTATTACCTGGATCAAAAGCTCCGCCATTCTGATTGCCCTGATTATTGGTTATGCTCTTGCCGGCTTTATGGGTCACCTTGATTTTTCAGGCATGAAAGATGCGCCAATGGTTCAGATTCCAACACCGATGCATTTTGGTTTAAGCTTCTCTTGGAGCTTGTTTATTCCCATGGCCTTTATTTATCTGGTCACGTCTTTAGAAGCGATTGGTGACATTACCGCAACTTCAAAGATTTCGAATCAGCCAGTCGATGGCCCAGTATGGATGGAGCGTATTAAAGGCGGTGTGCTGGTGAATGGTGCCAACTCTTTGCTCGCCGGCTTATTCAATACTTTCCCAAGTTCGGTATTTGCACAAAATAATGGTGTCATTCAGCTTACTGGTGTTGCAAGCCGTTATGTCGGTATCTGGATTGCAGCATTACTGGTAATTTTAGGCTTGTTACCTGCGGTTGCTGGCGTGATTCAAGCAGTTCCTCAAGCCGTGCTTGGCGGTGCAGTCATGGTGATGTTTGGTGCTGTGGCGGCTTCTGGTATTAATATCCTGTCAGGAATTCATCTTGACCGTCGTGCCCTGTTAATTATTGCCATTTCACTGGCCTTGGGCCTAGGTGTTGCACAAGTCCCACAAATTTTGGAACATCTTCCTGAGTTATTCCGTAACATCTTCAGTTCCGGTGTGGCGACTGGTGGTATTGCAGCATTGCTTTTAAATATTATTCTTCCTGAATCGAAGCAATAATTTCATTTCAGCATCAACTCTGCCCAGCATTGTCTGGGCAGAGTTTTTCAATGGCGAGATAAAAAATGGATCCAAGAAGTGAAGTTGTCATTCGACAGCATGAATACCTTTCTGGACGTGTGCTTTTAGTCAATGCACCGACTGATGATTTACTTTCCAATCTAGAGAAAGACATCAGCCCTTGTTTGTGGACATGGAATTATAATGAATTTCAATATTTTCAGTCACAACAGGCCGCTGTACATTTTGGCGTAGAGCTTCCTGAAGGCAGTTTTGACCAGGCCATTATCTTTGTACCGAAGTCCAAAGAACTGTTAAATTATGTCCTGCATAATGTCGTCAGCCGTCTAGGTTTAGGGGCTTCCATCTTCCTGGTGGGTGAGAAAAAAGGCGGCGTTGAACGTGCAGCCAAACAACTACAGCCTTATGGCAAAGCCTTTAAACTGGACAGTGCACGTCATTGCCAGCTCTGGCAACTCAAGATTGAATCGACGGTTAAAGAAAAGACTTTGACAAATTGGGCCCAAGAATATACGGTAGCAACACCAAAAGGTGATCTCACTATTTGTGCCCTGCCCGGCGTATTCAGCCAAAATCGTTTAGATGTCGGCACAGCAGTATTCTTACCGTTTTTATCACAGGTCACTTCAGGTAAAATTGCCGACTTTGGCTGTGGTGCCGGTATTATCAGTGCTTATCTGGCCAAACTGAATCCGAAAAACCGCATTTTTGCGCTGGATGTTGATGCTTTTGCATTGGCCTCTACCCGCATGACTTTTGAAAAAAATGACCTTTCTCCCGAACAGCTTGAAATTACTGCTGTGACGGGTATTGAAGATGCGCCTCTTTTCTTGCATGCCATCATCAGCAATCCGCCTTTCCATCAAGGTATTCAAACCAATTATGATGCCAGTGAAAGCTTGTGCAAAACTTCACGCCGTCATTTGAAATCGGGTGGTGAACTCTGGATTGTGGCAAACCGCTTTTTAAATTATCCATTACTCATTGAACAAAGCTTTGGCAAATGTACAACCAAAGCCGATCAACAAGGCTTTAAAGTGCTGTTCACTAGCACCGAAAAGAAATCTTAAGGAACAACGATGAGCGAAACTCAATCTGCACATTTACAGCGTAAGCTGGGTGCACGTCATTTGAATATGATCGCCATTGGTGGTTCTATCGGCACAGGCTTATTCCTGGCTTCTGGTGCAACCATTGCCAATGCAGGTCCGGGCGGTGCTTTATTGGCTTACTGCCTGATTGGAATCATGATTTATTTCCTGATGACCAGTCTGGGCGAGCTTGCGACCCATAACCCGACCTCAGGTGCTTTCTTTACCTACGGTACAAAATATGTAGAAGGCGGTTTTGGCTTTGCTTTGGGCTGGAACTATTGGTACAACTGGGCCATTACGGTTGCTTTTGAACTGGTTGCTGTCCAGTTTATTATGAAATTCTGGTTTCCAGATATTCCCGGATTTTACTGGAGTGCTATTTTTCTGAGCGTAATTTTTGCCATTAACTCACTCTCTGTAAAAGGCTTTGGTGAAAGTGAGTTTTTGTTCTCCCTGGTTAAAGTCATTGCAATCGTTGTCTTTATTATTATTGGTATTGCCATGATTGCAAAAATCATGCTGACACCGAATATGGTAACCTTTGCCAACTGGACCAAAGGTGATGCACCTTTTGTTGGTGGTTTGCAGGCCATGATTGGTGTCGCCATGATTGCCGGATTCTCCTTTCAGGGCACAGAGATGGTGGGTGTGGCTGCGGGTGAATCGAAAGATCCTAAAAAGACCATTCCAGTAGCCATCAAGCAAATTTTCTGGCGTATTTTATTATTCTATGTAGTGTGTATTTTCATCATTGGTACACTAGTGGCTTATGATGATCCACGCCTGTTACAAGCGGCAGCAAGTGAAAACATTACCCTTTCACCTTTTACCTTATTGTATGAAAAAGTCGGTTTTGCTTTCGCCGCAGGTTTAATGAATGCCGTAATCTTAACTGCGATCCTGTCCGCAGGTAACTCAGGCATGTATTCATCCACCCGTATGCTGTTTGACATGGCACGCAAAGGCAGTGCACCAAAAATCTTTGGTAAACTGGATTCGCGTGGTGTACCCATGAATGCACTGTATGCCACCACAGCAATTGCCGCACTTTGCTTTCTCACCACTTTTATTGGGGAACAACAAGTATTTAACTGGTTGCTGAATATGTCGGGAATGTGCGGATTCATTGTATGGCTGGGTATTGCCATTTCACACTACCGTTTCCGTAAAGGTTATTTGGCACAAGGTTATAAACTGGAAGATTTAGCGTATAAAGCTAAGTTTTTCCCATTTGCCCCTTGGTTTGCCTTTATTCTTTGTACGATTGTCGTACTCGGACAGAACTATCAAGCCTTTATTACGGGTGATTGGCTCGGTGTATTGTCCACCTATATCAGTATTCCATTATTTCTAGTAATCTGGCTGGGTTATAAATGGAAAAACAAAACCAAGTTGGTTTCTTATCAAGATATGGATGTTAAACCGATGAATCCTGATCAGGACTAAATCTGGTATTTAAATAAAAAAACAGCCTAAAGGCTGTTTTTTTATTTAACTTATATCAATGATGTGCCAGAAACTCCTTCAAGGCAAAACTGACTTCATTTTTATGAGTGGTACACAACCCGTGCGGTGCTCCCTTAATTTGCTCTTCCACACCCTGTTTTAAGAGTTTAACGGTCTGCTGACTGCAAATTCCTGGCGGAACAATGTCATCTGCTGTTCCATAAAGCACTAATGTTGGTACTGTAATCTGGGTTAAATCATCACGTAAATCGGTTTCTGAAAATGCATGGATACAATCATAATGCGCCTTGATTGAACCCTGCATGGCAATACGCCAGAAATTTTGTATTACCCCTTCCGAAGTTTTATTTAACAGCTTGTCATATCCATAAAATGCTTTAGCAAAATCCAGATAAAAATCAGCTCTATTGGCCAATAAATTTGCGCGCATCTCATCAAACACGTCCGAATCTACACCGTCTGGATAATCATCTCGTTTAATCATGAGTGGAGTTACGGCTGCAATAAGTGCAAGTTTAGTGACTTTATGCTGACCATATTTTGCCGTATAACGGGTAACGACAGCCCCACCGGTAGAATGTCTGACTAAAGCGAACTCGTTTAATCCAAGATGCTCGATGAGTTGATGCATATCTTGTGCATATTGATCAATGTTATGTCCAGCCCAAGGCTGACTCGAGCGTCCATGACCACGTCGATCAAATGCAATCACCCGATAGCCATGTTCTGCAAGAAATAACATCTGGTCTTCAAAAGCATCACTGGAAAGAGGCCATCCATGGGAAAAGACCACAACCGGCCCCTCTCCCCAGTCCTTATAATAAATCGAGGTTCCATCTGTTGTCGTTAACATCTGTGCCATTTTTTCACCCTCTTTTTATTGTATATAGGTGTTTATTAGAACAAGATCGAAATGAAACAGTGTATTAAACAAGTTATGCTTATGTAGCGAACATAAAAAAGCAGCCCTAAGGCTGCTTTTTTTAGATTAGATCAATAATTAATTATTGAGCTTGAGCAGGTTCTGCAACAACAGTACGGCTACCAGAAATAGTCGCGAATACACGACGGTTCATAGCACGGCCTTCTTTAGTGTTGTTGTCAGCAATCGGTTGATCCCAAGCGAAACCTTGAGTAGACAAACGAGCTGGATCTACATTGTATTCATTTACAAGTGAAGATTTAACAGAGTTAGCACGAGCTAAAGATAAACGTTCGTTCAATGCACGTGGACCAGTGTTATCTGTGTGACCTTCGATGCGAGCAGTAGCGTTTGGATATTCAACTAACTTCTCAGCAACTTTAGCGATTTCTGGTTTGTACTGGTCTTTGATGTTTGATTTGTTTGTATCAAAGAACACACGAAGTTCCATGTTCAGGTCTTCAGTCAATTCTTGTGGAGCTGGTTGAACTGGAGCTACAGGCTCAACTGGAGCAACTTCTACTACAGGAGCAGCAGGTTTCAAGTGACCGCCAAGAACTACGTTAAGACCCGCTAAAGCTGTGTAGTCCCAGAATTTATTGTCAAAGTTATAAGTACTACGAGCTTCTGTACGTAGAGATAAAGCATCGTTTAAGCGCCAGAAAGCACCAAGACCTGCATTACCAATTGTGCTTTCTTCTTCCCAACCAGCAGCTTCGCCTTGACCTTCATATTTAACATGACCAGCACCTAACAATACATAAGGCTTAATTTTGCTGTCATAGTTTTTAGTGATCAAATCAGAAGTTGCATAGAAGTTACCAGCAATTTGCTGTTTTTTGTACTCAGCTACTTTAGTACCTTCAACAACATCACTTTGACGAGTAGCTTCGATATCACCTTTAACTTGAGAGTATTCAGCTTCAAAGCCTAACCATGGAGTTAGTTCAACACCAAGCGCAGCACCAACGAATAAATCGTCTTGAAGCTCAACCACATTAGAAGCATCGTCACCATCAGCATCAGAAAATAGTTTACCGTTGTTGTTGTGCTGAGTTTCGTTAAAATTATAACCAACCAATAATGGGGTAATAGTTACACCAGCATTCGCTGCAGCTAAAGGTGCAGCAACTAGCATAGCTAGTGCGATACGACTCATTTTCATGGATTTATCCTCCAGAGATAACAATTGTTGTTCAAGCTCAAGCCTAGAATTTGGCTATTCTGAGATAGGCTTTTTTATACCCCAGTCTTATTCTTAAGCTATTCACTTTGAATCATACAAACACTTTATTTTTTTTCCAAGTGCTTGATAATTTTAATCAAGTAAATTATTGACAAAATTACTTACAATTTCCGTTGTAATTCGGTAATTTTTTACTCAATTTATTGTCATGAATAGCTTATTGTCACTTGCAAATTATTTTAACAGCTTTCTTATAAAGTTGAGAAATAAATATTACCTGCAAAAAAACAATTAAAAAACAAAACATTAATAACATACATAATTAAAAAAAAATATATTACAGGATTATTTTCAATGCTTTTTCAACAAAAAAATGGCTTCACATTAGTTGAACTCATCGTTACTTTGGCTATTTTTGCAATTCTGGCAACAATCGCTTTACCTTATTTTCAAGACATGAAAGCCAAACAGGAAGTCAACGCCACCACTAATAAACTGATTTCAACGATTCATTTAGCTAAATCTCAAGCTACGCTCTATCATACCAATGTAGTGTTATGTCCAAGTCAAAATAAAGTGAATTGTCAAACAAGCCAATGGACTGCCGGTTTACTGGTTTTTCTCGACAGCAATAAAAATAGACAAATTGATACAGGTGAAAAAATTATCTATACAGAATCAACCAATTTAAAATATGGGCACTTAGACTGGAGAGGAACTTTGAGTGTTCCCAGTTTAACTTTTCAAGCTGAAAATGGCCGGCCTATAGGTTCAAATGGCAGTTTTTATTATTGTTCAATGGTTTCTGATCATCACCGGAAGCTGGTTCTGAGTGCCATGGGAAATATGCGGATAGAAAACCTATCGAGCTGCTAAAAAACTTATCAGTCTAAAGACATCCTACAATCTTTGTTTATTCCGGCTCATTTTTCAATATACTGCTTAAGCTTGGAAAGTAATTCCCTAAAAAAATCAATCTCGGAGAAAGAACAATGACAGACATCGTAATCATAAATGGGGCACGTACTGCAATGGGCGGCTTCCAAGGTAGCTTGGCCAGTGTAACAGCCCCAGAACTTGGAGCAGCATGTATCAAAGAAGCGATTGCACGTGCTGGATTACAAGCAACCGATGTCGAAGAAGTCATTATGGGCTGCGTGTTGCCTGCCGGCTTAAAGCAAGGACCAGCCCGTCAGGCAATGCGCAAAGCCGGCTTACCTGATTCAACTGGTGCAATCACCATCAATAAGCTGTGTGGTTCTGGCATGAAAGCGGTGATGCAAGCGGCTGACATGATTAAAGCCGGTTCTGCTGAAATTGTAGTTGCAGGCGGCATGGAGTCTATGACTAATGCTCCTTATGTATTGCCTAAGGCACGTGGTGGTTTGCGCATGGGTCATGCTGAAATTAAGGACCATATGTTCCTGGATGGATTGGAAGATGCAGAAACTGGTCGCTTGATGGGTTCTTTTGCTCAAGACATGGCAAATACCCGTGGCTATACGCGTGAACAAATGGATGACTTTGCAATTCGTTCATTAGAACGTGCACAAAAAGCCGTGAACGAAGGTTATTTTGCTGATGAAATCGTGCCTGTAACCATATCTACCCGTAAAGGCGATGTAGTGGTTGATAAAGATGAACAACCGTTCAATGTCAATATTACGAAAATTCCAACACTTCGCCCTGCCTTTGCTAAAGACGGCACCATTACTGCGGCCAATGCCAGCTCAATTTCCGATGGTGCCTCTGCCCTTGTACTCACCTCAAGTGACAATGCAATAGCAAAAGGCCTAAAGCCGCTGGCTAAAATTGTGGCCTATGCTTCAAATTCTCAACATCCATCTGAGTTCACCATTGCTCCGGTCGGTGCCATTCAGAAAGTTTTAAATAAAACCGGTTGGGATGCTCAAGACGTCGATCTTTGGGAGATTAACGAAGCTTTTGCCATGGTGACCATGTGTCCAATGGATGACTTCAAACTTGATCCAGCTAAAGTCAACATTAACGGTGGTGCTTGTGCCCTTGGTCATCCGGTTGGCTCTACAGGTTCGCGTATTATCTTGACGCTCATTCATGCTTTAAAACGTACTGGTGGTAAAAAAGGGATTGCTACCCTGTGTATTGGTGGTGGTGAAGCGACTGCTGTAGCGATTGAACTGCTTTAATTTTTGAAGTCTGCCTTTATTAAAGAGGGAGTCAGGTAATGCCCTCTCCCTCTAACTTTTTTCCTAAGGGAGAGAGCATAAAAAAATCCCTTTAAACGAGGGATTTTTTATGCTTACACTTTTTTATATTTTCATCATCTAAATTTAAGCTTAAGCCTGTGCTAGATTAGAACCATTAAAACAACAACAAAGGCTTTTCATGCAACTGAATCATTACCTCAATTTCCAAGGTCAGGCTGAAGCAGCCTTTAACTTTTATAAATCAGTTTTTGGAGGCGAATTTTCCAATCTGACCCGTTATGGTGAAATGCTAGCTGAAGAAGGTGTCACGCTATCAGAAGCGGATAAAAATAAAATCCTGCATATCTCACTTCCCATTAACGAATTTACAGAACTGATGGGATCTGACACCAATGATCAATTCTGTGCGCAAAACAATAGCGTTTTCACTCAAGGGAATAATCACTATATTTCAATTAATCTGAATGCCCATGAGCAGGCAGAAGCAAAACGCTTATTTGATGCTTTATCTGTCAATGGACAAATAGAAATGCCTTTAGAAAAGACATTTTGGGGTGCACTCTATGGGGCATTTACCGATCAGTTCGGGATTAAATGGATGGTCAACTGTCAGCTTGAAGCCATGTAAATATTCCAAATCAAAAAAGCCTCCATATGGAGGCTTTTTTCAACTTGAGCTTAATGAATGAGATTAAGCACCAGTTTGATAATGTGCTTTTGGCACTGCAGTTGAAGCTTGATAAGGATTGGTGAAATCACCAAAACCTGCAGCAGCTTCAGCAATATCTTTACCTTCTTTAATCACGAAAGTATCGAAACCTGAGCGCTTCATATAGTTCAACACGTCTTTAAATACGTCACCAGTAGCCCGTAATTCACCTGCAAAACCTTGACGACGTAACAATGCAGCGAATGAATAGCCACGACCATCGTTAAAGCCTGCAAATTCGATAAAGATTGCATCTAACTGGTCAAGTGGAAACTCATGCGTTTCAGGAGAGGCATCTACAGTGATGTAAAGTGCTTTTTTACCTGAGATATTGGCAATCTGGTCTAACTGTTCAACCGTTAAAACCACGTCACCTTGTGGTAATACGCCATCTTCACCAATTAACTGGTAAGTATTATCTGCAATCGTGCCATCTTTAGAGAGCACTTGTAGTGCGGTATTAAGCATATGCACGCTCCTTAAAGGGTTGAATGCCAACACGGCGGTAAGTATCAATAAACTCTTCACCGTCATTTCGAAGGTCAAGATAGGTATTTAGAATTTCTTCCACTACATCTGGAATACGGTCTGCTGCAAATGATGGCCCAAGGATGTCACCAATTGAAGCATCATGGTCAGCATTACCACCAAGCGTGATTTGGTAGAATTCTGCACCTTTTTTGTCTACACCCAAAATACCGATATTACCGACATGGTGGTGACCGCAGGCATTCATACAACCTGAAATGTTGAGATCAAGTTTACCTAGGTTGTAAATGGTATCCAGATCATCAAAACGGCGTGAAATGGCTTCTGAAATCGGAATAGATTTCGCGTTTGCAAGCGAGCAGAAGTCACCGCCCGGACAGCAGATGATGTCAGTAATGAAACCAATATGCGCACGAGCCAGATTGTGCTGATCAAGGATCTGCCACAACTCAAACAGGTCTTTTTGCGGTACATCGACCAAAGCAATGTTTTGTTCGTGGGTGGTACGGAACTCGCCGAAGGTGTACTTGTCTGCAAGATCTGCAATCAGGTTCATCTCTTCAACAGTCATATCACCAGGAGCAATACCGGCACGTTTCAGAGAAATCGTGACGATACGATAACCCTGCACTTTATGTACATTGGTGTTGATGTTGAACCACTGTTTGAACTTCGGATGCGCAGCAAACTGTTCAGTGAAATCTTCATCTGCATAATCTTGGTAAGCAAATGGCGTGAAGTTCTGATCCATTTTTGCCAAGGTTTCAGCATCGATTTTCAATGTTTTAATGGTATGTGCAAATTCTGCTTCTACTTTCTCAGCAAACACTTCAGGTGTTAACGCTTTTACTAAAATCTTGATACGGGCTTTGTATTTGTTGTCACGGCGACCATGCAAGTTATAGACGCGCAGTACCGCTTCCAAATATGCAATCAAATCTTCACGTGGCAGGAAGTCACGGATGAAACTACCAATTACCGGGGTACGACCCAAGCCACCACCGACTTTGATTTTATAGCCGATCTCACCTGCTTCATTACGCACGATGTATACACCGATGTCGTGGAATGACGTTGCCGCACGGTCAGTTTCTTCTAATGCAGAAACCGCAATTTTGAACTTACGTGGCAAGAAGGCAAATTCCGGATGGAAGGTTGACCACTGACGGATCAATTCACAAGTCGGACGTGGGTCAGCCACTTCACCGGCAACCACACCTGCATACTGGTCAGTGGTGGTATTACGGATACAGTTACCAGAGGTCTGGATGGCATGCATTTGTACAGATGCCAGTTCTTGCAGCATGTCCGGTACGTTCTCTAGTGCAGGCCAGTTAAACTGAATGTTTTGACGTGTTGATACGTGTGCATAACCACGGTCATAGTCTTGAGCCAATTGCGCAATTTTACGCAATTGTTTTGAATTCATCAGACCGTAAGGCACTGCAACACGCAACATTGGCGCATAACGTTGTACATAAAGGCCGTTTTGCAGACGAAGCGGACGATATTCATCTTCCGTCAATTTACCGGCTAAATAACGTTCCGTTTGGTCACGGAATTGTGCAACACGTTCATTGACCAGTTGCTGGTCAAAATCAGTATATAAATACATGGCGTACAGCTAGTAGTTTCTATTATAACGGCGGACAGCATAACGAGATTTGATCTATCAACAAAATGCGTTTTTTACATATTTAATAGCGGTTTTATTGATAAGTGTATCAGACCGTCACAGATATAAAGCCTTTCAGCCTTTTTTGATTCATTTTCAATGATATTGCTTATTTTATTTATTCTTTAGCATTTATTTTCATAAAAAGCCCGACGAATCGGACTTTTCAAATTTAACCGAATAAATAGGTAGCTTATTTTTTATCGGGTAAGGCATACGCTACGATAGAGTCGCCCATTTTGGTGCCAAATGAACCATGACCACCGGCCATAATGACTACATATTGTTTACCATTGGCTTCATATGTCATTGGCGTTGCCTGACCACCCGCCGGTAGACGGCCTTTCCAAAGCTCATCACCATTGGTGACGTTAATGGCACGGATATAGTTATCCTGGGTTGCACCCACAAACATCAAATTACCTGCAGTCGAGATTGGACCGCCCAGCATTGGCACACCCATTTTAAATGGCGGTAATGGAATACCCGGCATACTGTCACGAATGGTACCGATCCGACGTTTCCAGGCCACTTCATGGGTGTTTAAATCGACACCCGCCACATAGCCCCAAGCCGGCTGTTTACATGGCAGTCCGAAGGGTGAAAGGAAGGCACTGATTTCTACCCCATAAGGTACACCGTACATGGGCTGAACACCTTGTTCAGTCCCCGCACCTTTGGCTGTTTGCTTACGGTTCGGATCTTCAGGGATCAGTCTGGACACAAAGGGCAAGCCAATCGGGTTCATTACTGCAATTTGACGGTCGGGGTTGACCGACATACCACCCCATTCGAATACACCCAGATTACCCGGGAATACCAGCGTGCCATTTTCAGAAGGTGGCGTATAAATGCCATCATAGTTCAATTTCTTGAACGCTACACGGCAGATTAACTGGTCAAACATGGTGGCACCCCACATCTGCTTGTCGGTTAATTTTTCTTTCGGTGCCAGGTCAAAATCAGAGAATGGTTGAGTTGGGGAATAACGTTCGCCTTTGGTTTGTGCGCCGCGTTTTACCGTTTGCGGCACCGGCCTCTCTGTAATCGGAACGATTGCCTTACCCGTACGACGGTCCAGTACAAAAGCATTCCCTGTTTTCGTCAGCACATAGATTGCAGCAACAAGCTTGCCAGATTTATCTTTAATGTCCGCTAAAGTCGGCTGCGCTGGTACATCCATATCCCATAAGTCATGATGGGTGGTTTGGAAATTCCAGACCAGCTTACCGGTAGATGCATTTAAAGCCAGCATGGAGTTGGCATAGCGTTCATCCAGTTCGGTACGGTGCCCGCCATAAATATCTGGCGTACCAACACCAGTGGGTACATAGACCATATCCAGTTTCGCATCATAGGCTAATGGTGCCCAGGCATTGGGGGAGTTATGAACAAATTTCTGGCCTGGCGCAGGAATGGCATTTGGATCTTCAGCACCGGTATCGAATACCCAAAGCAGTTCACCGGTATTGACGTCATAACCGCGGATCACACCCGATGGCTCTTCAGTCGAATAGTTATCGGTGGTTGAACCGCCAATAATAATGGTTGTACCTGTAACCACTGGCGGAGAGGTGGGGATATAACCGCCCGGGTATGGAAATGGCATGTCTTTTTGCAGATCGACTTCGCCATTTTTACCAAAGTCAGTACACGCCTTGCCCGTGTCGGCATTGATCGCGACAAGACGGCCATCATTCACCGGCAAAATCACTTTCTTAGGGCACTCGGCTGAAGCCGTTGTTTTGGCAGCAAGACTAGCTTCGAAGCCTGCTGTGTTATTGGCATCATAATAAGACACACCACGGCAAGTTAAATGTTGATAGGTATTATCAGCACGTAATTTAGGATCATAAGTCCATTTTGCTTTACCTGTTGCCGGATCAAGTGCGGTCAATTTCTGGTGAGTAGTACAAATGTACATATTGTCACCCACTTTAATTGGTGTTACCTGATTGGTGGTTTCACCAGAGTCATTTTCAGTTTTGAATTCACCAGTGTGATATTCCCAGGCCACTTGCAAGTCTTTTACATTTTCAGAATTAATTTGCTTTAACGGAGAATAGCGTAAACCGGACTGTGTCCTGCCATAAGCCGGCCAGTCCCCATCGGCCACACCCGGAATGGGCTGCGATGTTGCAGGCTGTTTAGTGCTTAACTCGCCACGAATTTCCTGTGGATCATTAAATACCGAGTAAATCATCACGGCAATGGTGATGGCCAATGTGCCTGCAAGAACCAGTTTTGCCCCTTTGGGATGTTCAAATCCGCGAGTCACGGCAGGAATAAGCAATAAAAGACCAAATAGTCCTAAAATGTCCAGACGAGGTGCCAGCGCAAAGAAGTCAGAACCCACTTCCCAAAGCCCCCACACCACAGTCCCTAATAGCAGCGCCGCGTAAATCAGCAGTGCCGAGCTTTTTAATTTGTGTAATAAAACTGCAGTTGCAATGAAGAATAGACCTGCGATGATGTAGTACCAAGACCCACCAAGCACTGCAAGATATATTCCTCCAATCAGCAGCACTAAACCGAAAATGATGGCCACAACAGCCAAAATCGTTTTTAGCCCTGAACCTGAAGATGGAGTACTCATATTGACCACCTATTTTTAGAATTCTTTTAAAGCTCATACCTAAAGTTAAATATGAGCACCTTTTTAATTTTTAGATTTTAAATATCTGGATTAAACCGATCTGCAAAAGAAAGTTGTGCTCCAAGCATCGAATGATAAAACCCAAGTACTTATCATCTAGAAACTAGACATCTAGAAACTAGAATGCTGTTTGTAACTTAATACCGCCAACCCAGGCATTCTCGCCATTTTTATATGCACCAACCTGATGGATATATTGAATATTTGGACGTATAGTGAGCGAGTTTGTTGCATGAATACCATAGTAAATTTCCGTATCGTATTCTTCGCTCTGTAGGCCACGGGCATCCACACTGTTATTGCGAATGTTCGCATCATTAACATCGTCATTGATCTTGATGCGAGCGATACCGATCGCAATCTCGTCCTGAGGACGAAAGTCCATTAAACCTTTATAAACCAGACCCATATTTTGCATGTCACTGACTTTGTTTGTGTCACGATCATGTACAGTTAAGTTTACAAAAGCACTCAGACCGCGAGATGAATCACCGTTATGTGCTGTCAGTTGCTGTTTGGTCACGACCCAGACACCTTGTTTGTGCTCATGCGATACATCTTTAATTTCTGCAGCATCGGCGCTGCTGTAGTAATAACCGGCACGGTATTCACCCGGAAGTTTTGCCGCGCCAATTTTCGGTGTCCAGACCACTTCAGCAGGAATAATCGTCCCATGAGAACCATCGGTACTTAAATTGAAGCCTTTGCCTCGTTCAAGGTTTTCAGGGTTATATTCATAGGCACCGATCTGGGCATAGACGTCAGGAGTGAAGTTATATTTCGCTCGGGCAGCCCATTGACTCACTGGCCAGTTGTACCACTGATCACCGACCCAGTTCCCCACTTGAGAACCACAAAGCGCCAGATTCTGGAAATCACAATCAAAACTGTTGAAATCTTCACCCTCACCAAAGCGCCCCACTTTGAGATCCAGTTTTTGTTCCAGGAATTTTTTCTTGATCCAGAAGTCCGTTAAACGCCAGGTTTGCCCACGGCCCCAAACTTCTTGTACCGAACTGAGATGACCATTTAAGGCAGCTGAACTATTCGACAGACTACGGCCATTACGTTCGGTCACGGTTATTTGCGCTTCAGTGTCTTGCCAGCCTAGAATTCTGTTTAAATCGAAGTGGACACCGATTGCAAACTGATCTGCGTATTCAGTGCCATGACTGGAATAATGATCTGAGTCCAGTAGAGTCGCAACTTCGCCGGTATAACCCAGACTGAAGTCATAACCTTTTTGTTGTAATGCTATACGTTGACCATTCCAGTCACCAAACATCCACGGGCTTTGTGAATCAAATGCATTGCCTGCATTTGCAGTATGTAATGCACCGCTTAAAGAGATCAGGCCCACACCGACACCGAACGTGCTCCATAACTGCTTCACAGCCGCTCACCTTTATATTATTTTTTTCTAATACTGATGCTACTCCTGTTTTTTATTTAACATTGGGCGCAAATTGTGAATACATTGTTTTTCAATGTTAATGTTTTTAATCTATGTGAAAACTACCAGTTTCCGGCGCCTAAATGCTGTCCTATATATAAATATTCTGCCTGAGAGCGGGAAAATTTAATCGGACAGGCCAACTGGGTTTCCGTCTGCTTGCTGTCCGGAGCCAGCGGCACGTCTATTGCCCATTTTCGTTCTTGAGCCAAACGAGAATCCAAGGCTTCATCCAGAGTTAAAACAGGCTCTACACACACATCCTGATCGGCAAAGATCACTTGCCACTCTTGCCAAGTTTTCGATTGAATCTTTTCCTGAAGCGCCCGCTTGACTACGTGCTGATCTGCCGGGTCAAACGAAGCCCCTTTTTCACCAAGGATGGGAAGATCCAAAATGTGTGCCAAGCCCGACATAAACTGTGGCTCCAAACTCCCAATCGATAAATAACGGCCATCCTGAGTCTGGTAATAGTCATAAAAACTGCCGCCATTTAAATACGACTGTTCGGGAAATTGTTTGGTATTTCCTGCCAATGTGGCAGCCGCTGCCATATTATTTAAAGTGGCTACACAATCGGTCATCGAAATATCAATATATTGTCCCAAACCGCTGCGCTCACGTTCCACCACGGCAGCCAAAATCCCAATGACCGCATGTAAGGAGCCTCCAGCAACATCGGCGACCTGTATACCCAATGCTGGTGGTCCACCCTCTTGCCGGCCACTATGTCCGGCAATTCCAGCCAAGGCCAAATAATTTATATCGTGTCCGGCCTTATCTTTATAACTTCCGGTCTGTCCATAGCCAGTAATGGAGCAATAAATTAGTCGAGGGTTCAATGCTGCAAGCGTGGCGTAGTCGAGGCCCAGGCGCTGCATCACCCCCGGCCGAAACTGCTCGACCACAATATCGTATTCAGTAATCTTCTGTTTAATCAGTTCAATGTTGTGCGGATCTTTTAAATCCAGAGTAACCGACTGTTTATTACGATTTAAATAACTGTGCGCCGTTGCCTGTCCATGGGCATAAGGCGGCAATAACCGAATCAGGTCTGTCCGTGTAGGTGATTCAATGTGGATCACTTCTGCACCGAGGTCTGCCAGATACAAAGTGGCAAATGGACCCGGGAGTAAAGTTGAAAAATCAAGTACTTTTAATCCTTTTAAAGCCGTAGTCATGTCCGTTTTTTCTCTTTTTATGTTGATTTTATATGCATATTAGAAATATAAAACTCATAAAACAATGTCATGTTCAGCCATTTACCTTGATCATTTCGGCAATTTAAGATGTAAATAGGGTGCAACAACTATTGTAAATTGCCACCCAAACAATTTTTAGCGTCATTTAGGTCAACTGCAAGTGAATATAAAAGAGAAAGAGACTGAAGGATTTAATATGAGTCGCGATACGATTAGTATCCACTTCGTCAATGCGGCTTTAACCGGCGTAAAACGTCTGGGCATGGATGTCGAAACTTTATTGTCACATGTCGGCATTGAAGCGGAATTATTACGTCAACCTAAAGCCCGTATTTCTCCGGAACAATATACCCGATTTATTCAAATGCTCTGGATGGTGACTCAGGACGAACATGTCGGCTTTGATATACAGCCACGTCGTCTGGGCACTTTTGCCATTATGTGTCAGTTGATTATTCATGCGAAAACGCTAGGAGATGCCTTAGAGCTTTCTTCCCAGTTTTATAAACTGTTTGGCGATGAATGGTCTGTGACTCTGGAACGTGACAAACACGAAGCGCGCTTGGTTCCGCTTATTCCTAAAAGCATGGATCCCGATCACTTCATTACCGAAAGCATGCTGATGATCTGGCACGGTCTGGCCTCTTGGCTCATCGAACGCCGTCTGCCACTCGAACGGGTTCATTTTGGCTACCCACGTCCTGCACATGCCGATGAATATGATGCCCTGTTCTTCGCACCGGTGATGCAATTCGATGCACCACGTACCGAAATTACCTTTGCCGCAGACTATCTGGATCTTCCGCTGCGTCAAAATGAAGAAACGCTGGAAGAATTCCTCAAAGCGGCCCCTGCACAGTTGCTGGTTAAATTCAAAAACACCAACTCGCTGACTTCTCGTATCCGTGAAGTGTTAAAGAGCCAGATTGGTGAAGAAATGCCAACACTCAACGATGTGGCTTCGATGTTGTATCTTTCTCCACAAACTTTGCGTCGCCGTCTGGCTGCGGAAGGCAAAAGCTATCAGGGCGTGAAAGATGCCTTGCGCCGTGATGCCGCCATTCACCTGCTGCTGAATCCAGGTTTGACCCTCGAAGATGTCGCACAGCAGGTCGGTTTTAGTGAAACCAGTACCTTCCACCGTGCCTTTAAAAAATGGACAGGGGTGACTCCAGGTTTATATCGTCAGTTGCATGGTTATCACTGATCAACCCTTAATCTTTTCAGTTTCTCTGTATGCCCAAGTTTCGACTTGGGCTTTTTTTATTGACCAAAAACATCATCTGACCTGATCCGTTCTCGTCATTGCACTTCGAAAATTAATCATTACACTCAAAAAAGTATAAAAATTTTCTCTGTACACGACAAATTTCATAGGATCCTTGTCCTATCAGGCTTTTTCTTTCTTAAAATTGCTAGCACTTTCTTAAATTCTTCTTTTTTTCCAAAACCAATCAAACGTAGAATAGCCATTTGA
>NZ_VPCP01000031.1:0-34322 GCF_013418145.1 Acinetobacter sp. YH12201
TTATAAGTCTCGGCAAGTTGTGTGCAGCTAATAGAGTTCGGTTCTGTCATGAGAAAGCCCATATAAATGGGTAGTGTACAAGTTGCTGTAGAAGCATTTTTAATTCGTCTGATCACAGATACTTTATAAAGTATTTTAATACTTTTTTGAATCCGTCAATGCGTAAGTCCTACGTTGATCAAATCGTAGAATGATCAGTCATGGAAAAACGGATAGTTTTCCTGAAAACTGAATATGTATTCGCAGCTTTTTCTCTATACTGGATTGAAACCGCACAACAAAAAAGAAGACCAAGGAAAAGAAGATGAACACATGGATGACCCATCAAATCAGCAACCAGTTTGATGAACTGCAAGATTACAATTTATTCTCATCAGATACGGTTTTACATGAAATATTGAAGCGTTATGGCAGCCGTGATCAAGCAACCTTGTGTGATATGGGCAAAGTGGTCGGATCAGCTGAATATTATCAATATGCCGATTTAGCCAATAAGCACACGCCTATTCTGCATGCTTTCGATGCTCGCGGTCGCCGTAAAGATTACATCGAATTTTATCCTGCATGGCATAAATGGATGGCTTTAAATCGCAAGTTCGACAGCCATGCCCATCCGTTTAATCATGCAGAATCATCCTCCAAATGGGTGGAATGGGCAGCGCGATTTTACTTAAGCGGGCAGGTGGAGTGTGGCAGTCTTTGTCCAACTTCGATGACGCTTGGCAGCATTCCCCTGATTCAGCGTGAACCTGAACTATGGGCAAAAATAGGCGAGAAACTACTCTCCACCGAATACGATGAACGTGACCTACCAATCAGCCAGAAAAAATCGATCTGGCTCGGTATGGGGATGACTGAAAAGCAGGGCGGTTCGGATGTCCGTGCCAATGAAACTTTTGCCATTCCTGTCGCTGAATCAGGTCGAGGGCAGGCTTATTTGCTGACCGGGCATAAATGGTTTTTCTCTGCCCCAATGTGTGATGCGCATCTAGTGGTAGCGAAAACCGAGCAGGATGGCTTGGCCTGTTTCTTTGTACCGCGCTGGCTGGAAGATGGCACGAAAAACAATATTCATGTGCAGCGCCTGAAAGAAAAAGTCGGTAACCGCAGTAATTCCAGTTCCGAAGTTGAATTCAAAGACGCTTGGGGCATCATGATCGGTGAAGCTGGGCGCGGTATTCCGACTATTATTGAAATGGCCAATTATACCCGTCTGACCTGTTCTGTGGGCAGTACCGCCATGCTGCGTCAGGCCTTGGTGCAATGTCTTGCCTATACCCGTCAGCGCAAAGCTTTTGGTAAACATTTAGCCGAACAGCCGTTGATGCAAGCAGTACTCGCGGATTTAGCCCTGGAAACCGAAGCCGCGATGCACTTAAGTTTTCATCTGGCACATTGCTATGAATCTGATGATGCTTTATCTCTGGCGTGGAAACGGATTATGACGCCAGCCTCCAAGTTCTGGATTTGTAAACGGGCAGTCGAGCTGACTGGTGAGATGATGGAAGTCTTTGGCGGCAATGGCTATGTCGATAACGGCATCATGGCGCGTATTTTTAAAGAAGCCCCGGTGAATACTATTTGGGAAGGTTCTGGCAATGTCATGTGCCTGGATGTGCTGCGCGCTATTGGTCGTGAACCTGAATCTATCGAGGTTCTGTTTAAAGATCTGGCATCCATAGCGATGCAAGATGAAACCTTGAAAAATGAATTACAAAGCCTGTTTAAACTGTTTCAGCAGCCTGCAGATGAGCTGCAATTTATGGGACGCAGTTTGGTCAGCAGATTAGTCATTTTGGCGCAAGCGGTTTTACTGAAACGTTATGCACCGGATTACGTGGCCGCTGCTTTTATTGAAACGCGTTATAGCGAATTTCATGGTCGCGTGGTGGGAATGCTGGATAAAAAACAGGTAGATGTGGAACGGTTGTTGGAAAGAGCTTTAGCAAGTTAAATTATTTTTATACCTCTCCCTTGCGTAGCCGTGCTACTCATCTCCTAAAAGGAGAGGGTATTTTCATTTTAAATTAGGGATTCACTTATACATTAGCCAGCTATGCTATTGGCAGAACGGCCGGTAAACCGTTGGGCGGCAGGTGTGATTATTTTAATCTGGCTGCTCTTTCTGGGCTATTTGACCATGCATTTCTTTAATATGCCGAAATTCTAATACTGAGTTGGGTTAAGTGCTTAAAATTAATATTAAGTGTATGAAATAAATAGTTTTTTAATAATTTTATCTAATTTAAGAAATAGCTTGAATTCTGTACAAAAAAGCGTAATATCGGCTTGCTATCCCATCCGGATGGTAAATGAAAACAGGTGAGTAAAATGGCAAAGAAAAAAGCACTGCCAGAAGTGGTGATTCACAACTTTGTGGCCAAACACATGTATGAGGTCAACAAAAGCCAGGTCTTTGTAGACCGAAAGAAAAATGCAAAACGTGGCTATGACAAGCACAAAAAAGGGAGATACTCAGATGATTATCTCCCTTTTTATTTCACCGTATTTTCTTATATCTAAATAGAATTAAGCACTCACAATACGGGTTGCCGATTTCACCATATCGCCCAGACCATGGGTCTTGAAGTAATACTCCATCCAGCTTTTCACCATCAGTGGGTTACTCATTTTTAATACACGTTCCAGCTGCTCCTGCGCATCGGTCATTGGAACATGACAAATGGCTTTCCGCACCCGCAAAATATTGCTTGAACTCATCGACAGGGTATTAAAGCCCATCGCCATCAGCAGCACAGCCGCCAATGGGTCGCCAGCCATTTCTCCACAAATGCTCACCGGTTTCTCATATTTATGACATTCCTGAACCAAACGGCTTAAAGCGCGTAAGACGGCAGGGTGGAAGTGAGAGTAGACATTGGCAACCCGAGGATTATTACGGTCTACAGCAAGTAAATACTGGGTCAAGTCATTTGAACCGACCGAGAAGAAATCCACCAGCTCAGAAAATTCTTCAATCTGTAACAGCACGCTCGGTACTTCAACCATAATGCCGATTTTGGGCTTGGTAATCTTGACCTGTTCTTCTTCCTGCACTGCGGTCCAGTCACGGTCCAGCAGATAGAGGGCTTCTTCCACTTCACTGACACTGGTGATCATGGGCAGCAAAATATGCAGGTTATTCAGCCCGATACTGGCTTTCAGCATGGCACGAATCTGAGAAGAGAAAATTTCAGGATGATCCAGGGTAAAACGGATGCCGCGCCAGCCCAGTGCAGAGTTTTCTTCTTCAATCGAGAAATACGGTAAATCTTTATCTGCACCAATGTCGAGGGTACGCATCACTACCGGTTTATTGGCAAAGTGGCTGAGCTGCTGGCGGTAAATGGCACGCTGCTCTTCTTCGCCCGGGAAGCGGTCACGCAGCATAAACGGAATTTCAGAGCGGTATAAACCTACGCCTTTGGCACCACGCTGTACGCCGCGAACGACATCAATCATTAAACCGGTATTCACATACAGTTTGACTGCAACACCATCAGGCGTAATGGCGTCTTTGGTTTCGTATTGTTTTAAGTCTTTCGCCAGCTGTTCTTCTTCTTTCTGGATTTCTTTATAGCGGGTACGTAAACGGCGCGGCGGATTGATAAACACACGTCCCTGATGGGCATCGACAATCATCTCGACATCATCAAGGGTATTGATTGGCAGTTCAGTCACACCGACCACGGTTGGAATGCCCAGTGCACGTGCCACAATCACCATGTGTGAGTTCATGGCACCTTCGGTGGTGACAATCGCGGCAATTTTATCTACCGGTAATTCAACCAGTGCCGCCGTTGAAATGTCTTCCCCGATCAGAATGCTTTCATCGGTCAGTTCACGATGGCTGGCATCGGCTTCCTGTAAAAATGCCAGAATACGGCGACCGAGATCTTTCAGGTCGGACACACGTTCGCGTAAATAGTCATCTTCCATTTGTGCGAACAGGGCAATGTGATTATCAATGACAATACGAACCGCACCCTGTGCCCAGTTACCATCGCGGATTTCAGCCTTAATTTCAGCAGGCAGGGAATTTTCATCCAGCATGCGCAAGAACACGCTAAATAAAGCCCGCTCTTCAGCCATTAAGGCATCCTGCATTTTTTCATCCAGTGCCTGAATTTCCTGACGCACTGCATTTAATGCAGCATCCAGAAGTTCCAGTTCTTCACTGATGTCATCTGCTTCACGATCAGGTACAGCCGCCAGATCTGCAGGCGGGTAGAGAATTACCGCACGTCCTAAAGCAATCCCGCCTGAACCGGAAACGCCCTGAAAAGTTTTATAAGCAGGCAGATTGCTTGGCTTGCGGAACACATCGATATTGCCCACGGCATGAGCATGGGCAATCACACCGGACAGCTGGGCACACAGAGTGACCAGGAACGATTCCGCTGCTTCGCTAAAATCTTGCGGTTCCTTATTTTGCACTACCAATACGCCCATAACCTTACGGCGGTACATCACCGGAACACCCAGGAAGGAATTATAAATTTCCTCTCCGGTTTCAGGCAGGTACATAAAGCGTTCGTGCTTCGGTGCATTATCCAGGTTGACGATTTCTTCGCGTTGTCCCACCAGTCCCACCAGACCTTCGCTGGTATGTAAGGAGACATGCCCCACAGCTTCAGGATTTAACCCTTTAGACGCCATGAGCAGATAACGCTGGTTACGCTCATCGAGTAGATAAATGGAGCAGACATCCACGTGCATGGCTTCAGCAACCTGATTGACCATGATGTCGAGTGACTCATGCAAACTGGTGGACGCATTGATTTCTTGCACAATGCGTCTTAAGGTGTCCAGTTGCATATTCGACATAAAATCTGCTCCAAAATAAGTTTAAAACTGTTTTTATTTATAACAACATGCTACTAAAAAATCTGCATTTTCATGCGATTTTTTCGAGCTAGAGCGAGGGTAACTGCTGACACAGTTCCACCATCGCCCTTCGGTATACATCGCGTTTAAAATTCACGACCTGACCTAATGGATACCAGTAACTTACCCATTGCCACTGGTCAAACTCGGGTGGGTCTGACAGGTCCAGCTGAATATGCTTTGCTGGCGCTGTCAGCCTGAGTAAAAACCACTTCTGTTTTTGACCAATACACACCGGGTCCGAATCCGGGCGTATATACCGTTGCGGCAAACGATAACGCAGCCAACCTTTTGTTTGCGCTACAATTTGAACATGTTCGGGCAATAAGCCAACTTCTTCTCTCAGCTCACGATAAAGTGCCTGTTCGGGGGATTCTCCAAACTGGATTCCTCCTTGCGGAAATTGCCAAGCATTGTGTCCAATGCGTTTTGCCCATAAAACTTGTCCAATGTCGTTTGCCAAAATGATCCCGACATTCGGTCGGAAACCTTCTGAGTCGATCATTTGGCTACCTAAATCTTCTGTAATGTATGGCTTTTCGTTCGGGGATTGTTATTTCTATATCCATCTCGAAAAAAAGCACAGCTTAAATGTTAAAAATTGCTATGATCTTAACGAATTTCTATCGACTAGCGGAGATAGATTTACAATTTTTTTCTTAAATTTCAGTTTTTACGAGTATTTTCATGAAATTGGCTTTATTTGACCTCGACCACACCTTATTAAATACCGATTCAGATTATTCATGGGGTGAGTTTTTAGTAAACGAGGGTTTAGTCGATCCAATCCGACACCGTCAAATGAATGACAAGTTTTATGAAGACTATAAAGCAGGGCAACTTGACCCGATTGCCTATAACGAATTCGTCTTTGAATTTTTAACCCAGCATGATAATGATTATTTGACTGAATTACATGAATTATTCATGAAAAAAGTCATTCGTCCGCAAATGCGTCCTGAAGGTTTTGCGGCCATTCAAAAACACCGCGATGCGGGACACGAGCTGGTCGGGATTACCGCAACCTCCGATTTTATTACGGCACCGATTTTTCACGAGTTTGGTATTACTGAAATTATTGCTACCAATGCAGAAGTGGTGGATGGCAAATATACCGGTAAAGTCATCAATACTGCGTGTTATCAAAAGGGTAAATTGATCCGTCTGGAACAATGGCTGCAAGGGCGCGATATTGATGAGTCATGGGCCTATTCGGATTCATTCAATGACCGTTTCTTGCTGGAATATGCCGATCATGCCATTGTGGTCAATCCGGATGAGCGTTTGGAGGCTTTGGCCAAAGCGCAAAACTGGGAAATTCAGGACTGGTCAATTTAGGCAATTTGTTTTGATGGAGGGGAGAGCTGTATGGAATATGGTTATTCTCTCTGCTTTAAAAGTTAAAAATAAAAAAGGATTGCACCGAAATCCTTGCATGTTTGTAGATAGTGTCTAACGATCTACTAAACCGGATGGAATGTTTTATATCGACTAAGGGACGATAAAATAAGCCTTACTATGATTATGACTTTACCGTATAGTAGACTGAAAGCAAAAGGGTAAAAAAATAAAATTTATAGTTTGAAATTGAAGAAGAACGGGAGAGAAGAATGAGCCAAACACGTCCAAGAATGACCAATCTTTTTGAGCAGTTAGGATTAGATTCCAGTGAAGAGGCGATTGCCCTGTTTATTGCCACGCATCAGCTCAATGCCCAGACCAAAATTACTGAAGCGGAATATTGGACTGAAGCACAGCGCCAGTTTTTAGCAGAAAAAATTAAATCCGATGGTTCATGGGCCATTATTGTTGACCAGTTAAATGAATCCTTACATGAAGATTCAGTGATTCAATAAAGATCAAAGCGAAATAAAGCCAATCCTCAGATTGGCTTTTTTGATAAAGATTTTATTTCACCCGTTTCCATAAGGTCACTTGGGACAGGCTATGTTGATATTTACGTGCGGTTTCACGAATCACAAATGCCACATCTTGAGGTTGATCGAGCATTTCAAAGTGTTCTTTTAAAAGTTCAGTCATACCCTGTAGCGTATTCAAGTTTTCCCCATCTTTCTTAAAGCCCCCGAGCCATTCATGGCGTGCAGTATGTTCCTCTAGCCAGGTATAGGGGGAGGCCAGCATTAAAATTCCGCCCATGGCTAAACGCTGATGGATTTCGGCTAAGAAATCTTTCGGATGATGTAAGCGGTCAATCAAATTCGCAGCTAGAATAAAATTGTAATCGCTAAAGTGCGGTTTTAAATTGCAGGCATCGGCCTGGAAAAACTCGACCCGATCTGCATGGGCATCTAGCCCCAACTCTTTTAAGTTACAGGCTTTATATTTCATCAGTTCACCTTCAATTAGCAGGGTATAACGTAGCGTTTCACCTTGTGCCAGCTGTACCGCCTGCTGAATAAAGCGCGCGGAAAAGTCCAGTCCTGTGACCTGATCAAAATAAGCTGCTAGTTCAAAGCTAGCCCGACCTGTGGCACAACCGATATCTAATGCCTTCTCTGTCGCAATATCCTTAAAATAGGGTTGCGCAAGGTTAATCAGGCTTTGGGCGAAATTGGGCACGTTAAAATATTCTGCACCGTACTGAAATTCCAGATATTGCGAGATCATCTGATCAGTTTCATACTGCGATTGAAACTGTTGAAGTTCTTGGGAGGCAGCGACATAGCGGAATCCGGCATGCTGGAAAAAATGCCGACGGAAGGCATAACGTGAGCTGTGCAAAGTCTCATTGCCGGCAGAAATCCAAGAACCGCCTTTGATTATATTATGTTGTCCGTCAAAGGTTGGGGTACTGAAATCATCATAGATCGGATGCACCTGAAAACCGTCAAAAGGGTAAATCGAGGTTTCAGTCCATTGCCAGACATTGCCCTGAATATCAAAAAAATCACCCTGCTGGAAATAATTCACCGGGCAGGGACTGGTTCCATATTTCAGTTCGATATTGGCCTGCTCAGGACTGGGCAGGTCAGGATTTAAACCTGCCACATCATACAGCCGATACCACTCATCTTCTGTTGGCAAGCGAAGCCTTTGACCGGTTTTTTCGGCTTTCCAGTTGCAGAAAGCTTTTGCTTCAAGATAATTCACTTCTACCGGCCAGTTCCAGGGCATGGGGATTTCCTCCAGCATCAGACGTAGTGACCAGCCTGAAGGGGTTTTTCCCCAAAAGCTGGGATGCTGGGTCTGAGAAAATTTCAGCCAAGCCTGTCCTTCTGCTGTCCAGTTGCGGTCAGTTGTATAACCGCCATCTTCCACAAAACTTAAGAATTCCTGATTGGAGACCAGATATTGTGAAGCCTCAAAAGCGGCCACATCCGCCTGATGCTGCCCATATTCATTGTCCCAGCCATAAAAGCTACTCTCGAAAGTCTTGTGCATACTTATTTGTCCTGCAGGCACAGCAAGCAGAGTATTTTTCGGCGCAACTCCAGTCATAACCTCGGCACGCCACTGCGGATGATTGTAGACATAGTCCAGCTGCTGCTGGCGAATCAGGACTGATGAGGTTTCAAGATGAATCCGTTCATGTTCAATACCCATGAGGATCGACCACCATGGATGGTTCCAGTTCAAGGGTAACGTCAGAGGGGCATGCTCAATCAGATTCAGTACCAGTGCTCGTACCTGAGCACGATAAGCTCGGACTTCTTCTACACTCGGCCAGTCATAATGCTGATCATTCAGGTCGTCCCAGCTCATTTCATCGACCCCGACAGCAAAAATGCTTTCCAGCTGCGGGTTCAAACGATAGTCAATCAGTTTGCTGAGCAGCAGTTTATTGATAAAAAAGGTTGCCGTATGACCAAAATAAAAAATCAGCGGATGACGTAAAGAAATGGGTTTAAGGTAATAGGCTGCATTATTTTTCAGACAGTCAAACAGCCGTTCATAGCTGTCAAAAGTATTGAGGAAATAATCACGCAAGCTATGCCGTGCCGTGGCTTCATCGGCAAAGTTTAAATCCGGCGTAGGCAGCAAAGAAATTTGAGCGCTTTGCCATATATGTGGAGCATCGACATCGGCTTTGACTGGGTTGGTTTTAGATTGGGTTGTTTCAGGTGAATTTGTTGTAGATATTGTTGGTGATGAATCCCTCAGCATAGCCCCATACTCCTTCGAATTCTTTTGCACATTTAAAACATCTTGTTTTATGTGTTTTATTTAAAAGTACTCGAAAGCGGTGCCGCTGTGCTGAGGATTAAGGTAACAAAATGCTGCATCCAGGCAGATGCAGCACTAGAGCGGGTTTTAGTTGAGATGGGAGTTTTTCATCATGGCCACCAGTTCCTGCACGGCACGTGACTGGGTACGCCCCGGATGCCAGACCATGCCCAGTTGACGTTGCATTTGCACATTAATATCCAGCATTTGCAGATCCTGATTCAGCAGGGTTTTCGGTAACACCGACCATCCTAAACCAATTGAAACCAGCATGCGGATGGATTCAAGCGGATTGTTGCTCATGGTGATTTTCGGTTTAACGCCTTGCTTTTCGAATTCTGCCAAGGTGATTTGCGTGGTATAGGTTTGCGAGGCTGGCAACAGGCTCGGATATTGAATCAAATCTTCCAGACTCAAATGCTTTTTTTGCGCCAATGGATGAAAAGGTGCCACCACAAAGACCAGTGGATCATTCCAGATGGTCACATAACTCAAGCGTTCATCACCTTTCGGTGGGAGGGTTAAAAAGGCCAGCTCCAGGTCACCCGCCAGTACCTGTTCATGCGCCTGTTCCGAGTCAACAAAATGCACATCTAAAGTAACTTCAGGAAATTTTTGCACATAATTGCGCAGATGCTGTGGCAGGTGATGCAAGCCAATATGGTGACTGGTGCCAATTTTCAGCTTGCCTTGCACCTGTTCCTGTTCGTGACTGAGGGTGTGGTGAATATCTCCCAGTTCATTGAGCCAGTTTTTTACTTTTGGTAATAAGGAATGGGCAGCGTGCGTCGCCTGAACGCCACGACCGGCAGACTCAAACAGTTTTACGCCAAAGTATTCTTCCAGGCTATGAATTCGTTTAGTCACAGCAGGCTGGGTAATAAACAATAAATCGGCAGCCATAGAAATAGAACCGGTTTCCATGACTTTAATGAATGCTTCAAAGGCAGCAAGATTCATAGGGAGATATCTGGTTATATTAAAGTTAAGTAATTATAAAATATTTTTATAACAAAGGGGTGTTTCATCTTAAAAAAGACCGGAAAAAATGTATACAGATGTGAACTTAAAAGGTAAAAATAAAAAAATCACCCCATATGAATGGAGTGATTATAAAGAGGAAGCGGGCAAGCCATGATCTCTAGTTTGGGCCGATACAGCGTTTAGATGACTATATTATTATTGCTATTCTGTCTTTGAGCTGGCTTGGCTTCCCAGATTTTTTCATGGAAGAAGAATGCGATTGCCTGAATCGTCGGCTCAAGCAAACTGAGGGTTACTGCCATCCAGATACTTCCTGTGACGAAATAACCGACCAACATGGCAATGGTGATGTGCATAATGTAATAGCTAAAGGTTTTCTTGAACATACGCTGGTTGTTATTAACAAATTTTTGAATATGAGCCATGGTTTGTTCCTCAATCTTTGCTTCGGGATATAGCTAAATGATAATCAGTCTTATTTAATTTGTAAAAACGAACATTTTTATATTTTTAATCGGTTTTGTAAATTATTTAACTGGTTAAACTGAACCATCAATACAACAACAGGGGAATGGTATCGCCTAGAGATATTTGTTTAGAGATACTTTTCTGGCAGGGTGAACATATGGATATTAAACACATCAAATACCTCCTTGATATTTTTGAGGAAGCTGTGGAAAAACGCATTCAGGTCTATGAAATTGCCGATGATGAAAATGACGAAAATCAGGCTGCCGCCGAATGTGGTGCAGCAAAAGTAGAACTCATCCGGGCAATTGAGCAGCTTATTGCAGCGAAAGAAAACCCGTCGGGCTAAATCCAGTCTGTATCATTCCCTGCACGGCGCTTTAAATATGCCTGATTTGTTGAGTCTGAGCATAAGAAGATAGCCGTGTGGTTTTTTAAAAACCAAGAGATAAAATTTTGCCAAAATTCAGGGTTTTAATAGGGTTAAAATTAATTCCAAAAAGTTTTTAAACTAATAAAAATGATAAATTAGATTTATGTGAATACGTGGTTATAATCGAAGTTAATAAAAGCATTACCCAGTTCTATGGAGCGCGTCGACATGGCAGGCAATACCCCAAAAGCAAAGACTTTATACGATAAATTGTGGGATGACCATTTAGTAAAACAACGCGATGATGGCTCAGCCTTACTTTATATCGACCGTCATTTATTACATGAAGTAACGTCACCACAAGCTTTTGAAGGTTTGCAGCTTGCAGGTCGTCAACCTTGGCGTTTAAGTGCCAATGTAGCTACGCCAGACCATAATGTGCCAACTTCAAAAACCGAGCGTGAGCAGGGTATTGCCGGTATTGAAGATGATACTTCGCGTATTCAGGTGCAAACGCTGGATGACAACTGTAAAACTTTCAATATTGTTGAATTTGATATTAACGATATTCGCCAAGGGATCGCGCACGTGGTTGGGCCTGAGCAAGGTTTGACTTTGCCGGGTATGACTGTGGTGTGTGGTGACTCGCATACGGCAACTCATGGTGCATTTGGCTGTTTGGCACACGGTATTGGGACTTCAGAAGTTGAACATGTATTGGCAACCCAGTGCCTGGTTCAAAAGAAAATGAAGAACATGTTGGTACGCGTTGACGGTAAATTGGGTCAGGGCGTTACACCAAAAGATGTGGTCTTGGCGATTATCGGTAAAATTGGTACTGCAGGCGGTACCGGTCACGCGATTGAATTTGGCGGTCAAGTGTTCCGTGACATGTCGATCGAAGGTCGTATGACCGTATGTAACATGGCGATTGAAGCCGGTGCCCGTGTCGGTATGGTCGCTGTCGATGACAAAACGATTGAATATGTAAAAGGCCGCAACTATGCACCGAAAGCTGAGCAGTGGGATGCTGCTGTAGCCTACTGGAATACCTTGCACTCTGATGAAGGCGCGCATTTCGATACTGTGGTGGTGTTACAGGGTGAAGAAATTGAACCGCAAGTGTCTTGGGGGACTTCCCCTGAAATGGTGATTCCGGTGTCCCAAGCGGTTCCAACGTTGGAACAGGCCAAAGATGACGTGCAACGTAATGACTGGATCCGTGCTTATCAATATATGGGTTTAAATGCCGGTCAGGCATTGGCAGACATCCAGTTAGACCGCGTATTTATCGGTTCTTGCACCAACTCGCGTATTGAAGATATTCGCGCTGCTGCTGAAGTGATTAAAGGCCGTAAAGTGGCTGCTTCAATCAAACAGGCGATGGTGGTTCCGGGTTCTGGTTTGGTCAAACAGCAGGCTGAAGCTGAAGGCTTGGATAAAGTATTCTTGGAAGCTGGTTTTGAATGGCGTGAACCGGGTTGTTCAATGTGTCTGGCGATGAATGCCGACAAATTGCAACCGGGCGAGCACTGTGCGTCAACTTCTAACCGTAACTTCGAAGGTCGTCAGGGCAATGGCGGTCGTACGCACTTGGTGAGTCCTGCGATGGCAGCTGCTGCAGCGATTGCCGGTCATTTCGTTGACGTACGTACGTTTTAATTTCGGCTAAAGGAGCAAATGACATGAAAAAATATACCGTTGAACAGGGTATCGTTGCACCATTAGACCGTGCCAATGTCGATACAGATTTAATTATTCCAAAGCAGTTTTTGAAATCGATCAAACGTACCGGTTTTGGTGAAAACTTATTTGATGAATTGCGTTATCTGGATGAAGGCTATCCGGGTCAGGACAATTCAAAACGTCCAAAAAATCCTGATTTCGTTTTGAACCAGCCGCGTTATCAAGGCGCGACAGTGTTGATTTCTCGTGCCAACTTCGGTTGTGGTTCAAGCCGCGAGCATGCGCCATGGGCGTTGAACGAATACGGTTTCCGTACCGTGATTGCACCAAGCTATGCCGACATTTTCTTCAACAACAGCTTTAAAAACGGCATGTTGCCGGTGATTTTGTCTGAAGAGATCGTCGATCAGTTGTTTAAAGAATGTGCGGCAACTGAAGGCTACCAGTTAACCATCGACCTGGAAGCGCAGGAAGTGCGTACACCATCGGGTGAGAGCTTTAAATTTGAAGTCGATCCGTTTCGTAAACACTGCCTGTTAAATGGTCTGGATGATATTGGTTTAACTTTACAAGCTGCAGATGATATTCGTGCTTATGAAGAAAAGACCAAACAGTCACGTCCGTGGGTATTTCAGGAAATTCACGGTTAGTTGCTTGAATTTTCAGCGCTAGTAGTATCGCAGCCTAACTCTTGCTAATATCGGATCCATAAAAATATTTAGTTGGCTTTATTTGGTGAGGGTTGGGCTCGAACAATGACAAAAGTTTACGGTCAGCTTGCTGTACTGGGTCTTATGGCCGCATCCTTAAGTGCATGCCAAAGTATTGATACAGTACGAATTAAACATGTAAAAGAAACTGAAAGTAGCAAAACAAATGCCTTAATTTACTGTGCGGGTACTGCAAACTGTGAATTTGAACGTTTAAATAAAATTCAAATTATTGATGCAGCACAGCGCCGTGTGAATAGTGCTGCGGTTGAATCGGGTATTTTACGTTTGCAGGCGAACTCCTTAAGTCAGCCGAACGCGTTATATCTTTCAATCCCTCCCGGGCAACATGAACTAGTGATCCGCTTTTATCCGATTTCCAAGGATCGTGCAGAAACCCTTCATGTTTTTCACCAGTTTAAGTCGAAGCAGCGTTACATTTTTAAAATGTACCGTGAACGCAACAAACAGCAGGGCAGTTTGCTGAATGTATCTGCACCTGAACCCTTATGTGTAGATCTCCTGCAAGAACACAAAACAATCCGACGTTTCTGCAGACCCTATAATGCCTTGACCGGTCTGGGCGAGTTTGTGGAAAAGAAAATTTAAAATCCCGTCGATTTAATCTATCGACTTCATAAATGGAAACACTCATGTCAAAACATATTTTGATTTTACCAGGTGATGGTATTGGTCCTGAAATCGTAAAAGCAGCTGAACAGGTGCTTGCACGCGTGAATGAAAAATTCAATCTGGGTTTGACTTGGGAACAGGGTTTATTGGGTGGTGCAGCGATTGATGCGCATGGCGAACCGTACCCAGCAGTAACTTCTGAACAGGCGAAAAAAGCCGATGCCATTTTATTGGGTGCTGTCGGTGGTCCAAAATGGGATACGATTGAACGTTCAATCCGTCCAGAGCGTGGCTTATTAAAATTACGTAGCGAACTCAATTTATTCGCAAACTTGCGTCCAGCAATTCTTTATCCGCAACTTGCCGGTGCTTCAAGCTTGAAACCTGAAATCGTATCAGGCCTGGATATCCTGATTGTTCGCGAACTTACGGGCGGTATCTACTTCGGTCAGCCACGCGGTATCCGTGAACTGGAAAATGGTGAAAAACAAGGTTTCAACACTGATGTATATGCAGAGTCAGAAATCAAACGTATTGCCAAAGTGGCGTTTGAAATGGCGAAACTTCGTGGTGGCAAAGTCTGTTCAGTTGATAAAGCCAACGTACTTGAAGTGACTGAATTGTGGAAGCAAACCGTAACCCAGTTACATGCTGAACAATATCCAGAAATTAACCTGTCGCACATGTATGTCGACAATGCGGCAATGCAGCTGGTGCGTGCGCCTAAGCAGTTTGACGTGATTGTAACCGGCAACCTGTTCGGTGACATCCTGTCTGATGAAGCAGCGATGCTTACCGGCTCTATCGGCATGTTACCATCTGCATCACTGGATGAAAACGGTAAAGGCATGTATGAGCCATGTCATGGTTCAGCACCAGATATTGCAGGTCAAAATTTGGCAAACCCACTCGCAACTATTCTTTCGGTAGCAATGATGCTGCGTTATACCTTCCGTGAAGAAGCAGCAGCACAAGCCATTGAAAATGCAGTAGGCAATGTATTGGATCAAGGTTTACGTACTGGCGATATCATGTCTGAAGGCATGAACAAAGTCGGTACCGTGGAAATGGGTCAGGCAGTGGTTGCTGCATTGAACTAAGTTCGCAGAACAGCAAAAACGCAGCCATGAGCTGCGTTTTTTTATTGCTTTTCAGAGGGTTTTAACAAGTGTGACCCGTGTAATGAACCGATTTGGCAATGTTGTTTTCTAGGCGATAGATGATTTTACATTGCAAGTTGACATCATAGCTTTGGGCTCGAGGCATCACTGGTACAGGGGTATGACCAGCATCGATATCGGCAGGATTTTGCGCCATCGGTACAGGAATGCTGACAGGGCGCATCACCGTATAAGTTAGCGTCTGATCATTCGCGACAGGCGCTAGCACCTGCTGGTAACCTATACTGTTTAAATCCAGCCGGGCTTGAATGTTTTGACTGGTCTGCCCGATGAATTGCTGTAAATAGGCATCACGTTGTTGTGCACTGGTTGTCGGTGATGTTGTGCAGCCATACAGCAAGCACAGCATTGCAAAAAGACCGAGGGAGTGAAGAAATGACATGGCCTTTTCTCCGTTGCATAAAACCTTATTTTAAACAGAGAAGTTTGCATTAACGTTGTGATTTGATACACGGTCAGTAAGTGTAGTCGCAATAAAAAAGCCACTCAAAGGTGGCTTTCATGCTTTCGCTAAAACTTAGCGTGCACGGTAAGTAATACGACCCTTGGTCAAATCGTAAGGCGTCATTTCTACTTTCACACTGTCGCCAGTTAAAATACGAATATAGTGTTTACGCATTTTACCAGAGATGTGGGCAATCACTTCGTGACCGTTTTCTAAACGTACACGGAACATAGTATTAGGAAGCGTCTCGGTGACAACGCCTTCGAACTCGATGAGTTCCTCTTTATTGGCCATAGCCTACCTGAATGAATAAATTGGAAAGGCGCAAATTATAGTCAATTTTTTTGCATAAAACAAGGCGCAATGCGGCTTTGCTCGTTCATCTGTCAGTTAAATAAGCGAACCCTCCGTATACAGATTTTCTGTAAAAAAGCCCATTGTCATGTTGTCAGTTTGGTCAATCGCAGTTAATCTAAAATCAATCTTTTTAAGTATAAATGAAGAACATACAAGGAAGGTCTTTGCGTGGGTCAGCTAACTGATGCATCAGTTGTTTTACGATTGGGTTATCAAGCCATCCGTCGTGCAGGTTTGCCAACTGAAGAAATTTTAATGAAAGCTGGTGTGGCCTTAAATCAGGTCGAAACCAATGACCGTACCCCGCTTAGTGCTCAATATGCGTTTTGGGTGGCTGCGGAAGAGGTCAGTAAAGATCCCGATATTGGTTTGCATTTGGGCGAACACCTGCCTTTATACCGGGGGCAGGTGATTGAGCACCTGTTTATTTCCAGTGAAAACTTTGGTGAAGGCCTCAAACGTGCACTGGCTTATCAGCGCCTGATCAGTGATGCTTTCCATGCCAAACTGGTGATTGAAGATGACCGTTGTTATTTAACCAATGGTGAGCAACCTTGGGGCGAAAATATTGTTAATCGGCATTTTTCTGAATGTGCGCTATCAGGCGTATTGCGTTTCTTCAAGTTTATTACCGAAGGTCGTTTTCAGCCGATCTATATCGATTTTAATTTCAGTCAGGGTGCACCTGATGATGAATATTTCCGGGTCTATGAATGTCCAGTCAGCTTGGGGCAAAAAGAAACCCGTTTATATTTCGATCCTGCAATTTTAGATTACCAGTTATGGCAAGCAGAGCCAGAACTGTTACAGTTACATGAGCAATTGGCGATTGAAAAGCTGCAGGAACTGGCGCGTTATGATCTGGTCGGTGAAGTACGCCGTGCAATTGGTTCGACTTTAGAAAGTGGCGAAACCACTTTGGAAACCGTAGCTACACATCTAAATATCACGCCGCGCCGTTTACGTACCCAGCTGAGTGAAGCCAATACCAGTTTTCAGCAAATTTTGTCCGATTATCGTTGCCGTTTGGCAAAGAAATTATTGGCCAATACGGCAGAAAGCGTGGAACGGATTGTGTATCTGACCGGGTTTTCCGAACCCAGCACTTTTTATCGGGCTTTTAAGCGCTGGACCAATGAAACCCCGGTGGAATATCGAAAGCGGAAGCAGCGTTAAACTATCTCCCTAAGTCCCTCCTGAAAGGAGGGATTTTTCATTACCGTATTTTTGTAGGGGTGAGGGGATGTCAAAATTTTTAAAAGAAATCACTCCGGCATATTCAGCCAATGCGGGCCTAATGGCATTTTCGGCAGATCAAACTGTTCCGGATAATCAGCGTGGATAAAATACAAGCCATCCGGTGGTGCGGTGATTCCTGCTGCTTTGCGATCTTCAGCGGCAAAAATATGGTCAATATGGTCAACTTCATACATGCCCTGACCGATTTCCAGTAAACAGCCCATGATGTTACGTACCATATGGTGCAAGAAGCCATCTGCCTGAATATCTAACACCAGATAACAGCCATGTCGAATGAGGCGACAATGTTTGACATGCCGGACCGGCTGATTGGACTGGCAGGCTGCAGCACGGAAACTTTCAAAATTATGCGTGCCTTCAAATTTTTTCGCTGCAGCAATCATCTTCTCCACATCCAGCGGATAGTAGACATGGGTGACCTGTTTATGCAGAAGTGCAGGGCGCTGCGGATTGTTATAGACGACATAGCGATAACGGCGTGCCTGAGCTTTAAAACGAGCATGGAAATCGCTGTCCATTTCCTTGATCCACTGGAAGGCGATGTCTTTAGGAAGCTGACTGTTTGCGCCCATTAGCCAGCCACGAATCGGGCGGATAGCATGGGTATCGAAATGGGCAACCATATTGGTGGCATGGACACCGGCATCGGTACGGCCTGCGCCATGTAAAATGATCGGTTCATCAGCAATTTTGCTCAGTACTTTTTCAATGGTTTCCTGCACGCTTGGTACGCCAGGCTGTTGAGTTTGCCAACCTCTATATCGAATGCCACAAAACTCAATACCGACTGCAAAACGTTGCATATTTACCTCAAATTACATGTGATCATGCCAATGTGCCTGCCATTGGTCTACAGCATCGTATTGTAAATACATTTTCAGCGCTTTTGCATAAAGATCTGCATGTCCCAAACAGTCATTCAGAAGAATATGGGTCTGCTGGATCCATTGGCTGATGGCATAACGCTGATCAATACCACCAAAAGGCACCTGAGTGGTGAGAATTACGGCACAGCCTGCTTGTTGCAGTTTTTGAATGCAAGCCATGAATTGGTCATTCACAGCCAGGTTTCCTGTACCAAAACCTTGCAGAATCAGGCAGTTTGGCGGTGCTTGGCAAATGGTTTGCAGATTGGCAATTTGCTGGACCAAATCCAGCGGCTGCATCATCAGGCTTAAACAGTTAAACCTCGCTGCCTTGTGGAGATCATTGTCATGAACTATATAGATGGAGCTGTGGGAAATGGGTTCCGCTGCGTTTTTACCGCTAAAGGCATCCAGTTCTGTGGTATGGATTTTTAATGCTGTCTGTGCATGTATTAAATGATGATGAAAGGCTAAATAAACTCCCACCGGGTATTTAACTACACAGTCCAGAGCAAAGTTTAAATTATCAATGGCATCGGTAAATTCACGGGTATTGTCTCCCGCAGTATTTAACAGGGGATACTGGCTGCCGGTCATGACCACATGCGCGGATTGACCCAGAAAGCGTGACAGCACGGCACTGGCATAACTCAAGGTATCTGTTCCGTGAATAACCACAAAATGCTCAAACTGCTGTAACTGAAGCTGTTGAATAGATTGAACCAGTTTCAGCCAGTCTGTGGCTGTGCAGGCACTGCTGTCCTGAATGACTGGTGCAACAAAACATTCGATCTGCTGATCGAGAGGGAGAACATGTTGCAGTTTCGGAATAAATTGTTCAGCTGGCATAGGGCTGAGTGGATCACCAATACAGCCAAATGTACCGCCCATATAGATTAACGCTATTTTTTTCATCATAAAAAAAGCAGCCAAGGATGACTGCTTTATAGTAGATCGAAATTGCTTAAGATGCTATTTGATTGCGTAAATGATCTGCCTGTTGGCGTTGTTCTGGCGTGTAAGCAGCCTCTTGCTCGGTCAATAGTTCACGTGCCGATTCAAAAGCACCGAGTTGAATATATTGCTGTGCCAGTTCCAGATTCAGATTGATTTCATTGACTTCAATCAGTTCGGGGAAGGACTGAACCAATGGATCATTTTTATCTGCTTTGGCTGCAGATGAGCTGATATTGCTAATATCAAAGTTTAGGCCTGCGGCTTTCGCTGGTGCTACTTCTGCAGCTGGTTCTTCAACCGTGCTTGTTGACTCTAAATTAAAGTCCAGTTCCAGGCTTGGCGTAATTTCTTCAGTTACAACTTTTGTTTCAGCTACTGGAGTTTCTGCAACGGAAAAATCAAAATTAAATTCAGGTTTTTCTTCTACAGTAGGTTCAATGCTAGCCGCTTTCTCTGTTTTTGCTTGCCCGGTTGTTGCAGTGTCTAAACTAAATGAGAAATCCAGAGGCTGAATTTCTTGAACTGGGGCAGCTTCCGGTTTTGTTTCTGCCACAGGTACAGGATCAAGCTTAAAGTTAGTAAAATCTAAAGGCTTGATTTCTTCAGCTGGTGCAGTTGCTGCTTCTGCCACTGAATCCAGCGATAGGCTGCTGAAATCAAGGGGTTTGATTTCTTCCACCGGAGTAGCTGCTATTTCTGCTTTTGGTGCTGTATTTAAAGATGCAGAATCGAAATCAAGAGGTTTGATTTCCTTAACGACTTCCGGCTGAGCTGAAAGTGATTCCTGCTGTAACTGATCAAAGGCAAGATCATTTTTTGTTGCAGCGGGTGCAGCATCACTCATTAAAGCATCAAAAGCAGCCGTATTTTTTGTTTCTGCAACCGCTGGTTCAGCTGCTTTAGCAACAGTTGATGATGGCTTAAACTCAATGGCATCTTTAGAACCTAGTGTTTGTTTTTCATATGCTGATTTTTTAGCAAGTGCCTGTTCTAAAAAATCATCCAGTTCTAATGAGCGCAAGTGATTAATCAGCTGGCTGATGGCAAATTCATCTTTTTGCAAGATGTGAATGTCCAGCAACAGCAAATACAACTCATGCTGTGAATTGTCTTTATTTAAAGCCTGATTAATCTGTGCTTCGGCCGAGAAAAAGTTCTTTTCGTGAATCAGGGCTTCAATTTTACTGCGGACATCGGCAGCTAAAGGGGTGGTTTTTTTCTTTGCAACAACCGAGCTTTCCACAATTTGAGTTTTTTGCGGTGACTTTTTGGTTGAAGTGACTTTTTTGCTTTTCGTCTTTGGTGTTTGTTCTGTTTGTTTACTTGCCTCGCGCTTTTTTAATACAACTGCGATCACTAATAACAATATAAACGGAATCACATAAAGCAGCATGTTGTTACCCCTTACAGGATTGAGTTTTTATCCATGAAACCCATCCTAAAAAATCAAATTGTATAACACCCTTAGTGCGTTGGCTTTTTCTGTACTTGTTGTGCTTTCAATTGTTGCTGCAATTGGGCAAGACGAGTATTTAATAATTGAATTCTGTGATCCTTGTTACGCAATGCCAATTCTAACTGTGTTACGTTTCTCTGTAATTTAACGGTTTTTTCACGCGATGTCATAACTTTTAATGATAATTCATTTGAAGTTTGCCTTTTTTCTGTGTTCTTTTTGGCAGAACCGCTGGCTGAATCTTGTTCTTTCTCTGCAACCAGGCTCATTTCTGCCTGATTCAAGCGATATTTGGCTTTAGCCGACTGATTGGACGGTTTGGAAGGGGCTTGGGCTAAATGGGCAACTTTTGCTTTTTGCTCTTCTTTAGGGCTGGTCAAAGTATTTAAATTCAAAGCAGCGCCACGGCGTAAACGGTTCACATCACCTTGAATAAAGGCATGTTCATTATTGGCCTTGATTTGTTTCATGACTTCGCCAATCGGACGATTTTGCTCAGTGGCCACACGTGAGGCAATTGCCCACAGTGATTCATTCGATTGCACCACATGCTGGTTGGCTGGTGCTGTAGCCGCAGGCTGAGATGATGGTGTAGGCACTGTTTCTGATTTGGCTTTTGGCGCAGCGGCTGCTACAGGTTCTGCCGTTACTTTTGCTTTAGCTACGTGTTGATGTGCAGATGCTGCATATTGTCTGACTAAAGGGTCTGTGGAGACATTGTTATTCGAGTTGTTTGAATTAGCTGAAATTTTCGCTTCATTTTTTGTCAAACGTTGTGCTGCAATGGAACTCTTGGTTTTGAGTGGCGCATTTTGTGGAGTCTGAACCGGCTGGGCAGATAGTGTCGCCATTGCTGAAATGACGGTGGGTGCAGCAGAGGTACTATTTAAAATCGGCGGTGCCGCTTTATGTACCATTAATGGTGCTTCAAATGATTGTGGTAGTGCCGTTTGTGGTTTTTCAATCCGAAATTGCGTACTTTCAGGCAGTTGTAAGGCAATATCTTTTTCATTCACAATGGTGATAGGCATTAAAGGTTTTTCATTGCCTGAGACCCGTGCCTGAGTATTTACCTGGCTGCGCTTCAGAGGGGTCTTGATATGCTGTAAACGTGTCGCATTACCTTCCTGAATTTTAACAATAATGTTCAATTCAGCATCCGTTAAGGGGCGTGATGAGGTAATAGTAATGACACCATTGCCCGAGCTATCGTGACGGGTAAAGAAATTGAGATGTCCGGGAGCATGATAGACAGCGCCTAAAGTTGCGATATCTTCTGCATCAGCCAGGCTGGCCTGGATTTGTGCATGAGGATCAGCATTGCGAAAATTCATTTCCGCATACAATAATTCACCTGCTGCAGATTGAACTTGAATAGGATCAATAGTAATCGCATGAATATTCTGCGAAGCAATAATGGCTAAAATGGCTATCTTTAATTTGTTATATACGGTCATCTTAATCTTTAGCTCGGTTTCTTATCGTATTGCGAAAGTTATACATTAACGAGGTGTTGCAGAATTGTAAAACATTTAACATAAAGGATACATAAAAAAGCCGATCAATTGTGATCGGCTTTTCTTTCATTTAGCACTTAAGCATTTTTGTAATCAATCAGGATACGTAACATACGGCGTAAAGGTTCTGCAGCACCCCATAGCAGCTGATCGCCGACAGTGAATGCGCCAAGGTATTCTTTACCCATATTCAGTTTACGCAAACGGCCCACTGGAACAGACAGGGTACCTGTAACAGCCACTGGCGTCAGATCGGTCATCGATGCTTCACGGGTGTTGGGAACGACTTTTGCCCAATCGTTTGCATTACGGATAATGTCTTCGATTTCATCAAGCGGTACATCTTTCTTCAATTTCAATGTAAGTGCTTGAGAATGGCAGCGCATTGCACCAATACGCACACAGTGACCATCAATAGGAACAATCTGCGAGTTACCCAGAATCTTGTTGGTTTCAACCTGGCCTTTCCATTCTTCTTTCGACTGACCGCTTTCAAGCTGTTTGTCGATATACGGAATCAAAGAACCTGCTAAAGGCACGCCAAAGTTTGCTGATGGGAAACCTTCGCTGCGTTGTAAAGCCGCAATTTTAGAATCGATCTCTAAAATTGGAGAGCGAGGGTCATCTAACAAATCTTTAGTATTGTTATACAAGTAACCCATACCGTTGATGAGTTCACGCATGTTTTGCGCGCCCGCACCAGAAGCGGCCTGATAAGTCATCGAAGTTGCCCATTCCACTAAATTGTTTTGGAACAGACCACCTAAGCCCATCAGCATTAAGGAAACGGTACAGTTACCGCCAACGAATGTTTTAGTACCATTCACCAGGCCATCTTTAATCACGTTCATGTTGACCGGATCAAGCACGATGATGGCTTCATCATCCATACGTAAGGTAGAAGCTGCATCAATCCAGTAACCATTCCAGCCTTCAGCTTTCAGTTTCGGGAAAATGTCAGTGGTGTAATCACCACCCTGGCAGGTAATAATGACATCCATTTGCTTCAGACTGTTAATGTCTGTCGCATCCATAAGTGCTGGGGCAGTCTTACCGCCAAACGCAGGCGCTTCACCACCTGCATTACTGGTAGAAAAATAGAATGGCTCAAAATGAGCAAAATCATTCTCTTCAACCATACGTTGCATAAGGACGGAACCTACCATCCCGCGCCAACCGACCAGACCTACTTTCATGCCACTTCGCCTCGGTGCGTTAAAAAAAATCAAAAGGGATTCGAGTGTATCAAAAAGGGACGTGACTGCAAGTACTACATAATGAAAACATCAATATTATTGAGAGAAATCTCTTGTTTATGTTACATACAAAATTGATAAAGTTTTTCAACTGCAGATCGAATTACCAAGATAAACAGAGTAAAGCTGATGATTTGGGTGGAAATAATTGCAGTTTTAGTGATATGGCTGACATTCTGGTCACTGATTCCACGGGATGAGTGGTGGATTCGAGGTGCTGATTTTCCACGGCTACAAATTCTGGTTTTAGGACTGATTGCTTTTGTTCTGCTGCTGGTCTGGGACCAACCCTGGAATTTAACACGGGAAATTATTTTTATCGGTCTGATTGCGGCACTGGCGTACCAGCTCAAAATGGTGCTGCCTTATACCTTTCTTTGGAAAAAGCAGGTCAAGCATGTTCGCAAACATCAGCTGAATCCAGACAAGCAAATTTCCCTGATCATTTCCAATGTACTAACGTCAAATACCCAATACCAGTTGTTGATTGAGCAGATTCAAAAGCATCAGCCAGATTTGCTGTTAACGCTAGAATCAGATCGGGTCTGGCAAAAAGCACTTTCCGCGATTGAAAAAGATTATCCCTATCGGGTGCCTGTACCTCTGGATAATTTATACGGCATGCATTTGTATAGCCGTTTAGAGCTGAAAGATACCGAGGTCAAGTTCATTTTAAGTAATGAGATTCCTTCCATTCATACCACAGTCATTTTACGTTCAGGTCAACCGGTACAACTTTATTGCTTGCATCCCAAACCGCCGAGCCCCACTGAAGCGAAAGATTCGACGCTACGGGATGCGGAACTATTAATTGTGGGTGACCAGATCAAGGATCTGGATGAAAGCTGTATTGTGATGGGAGACTTGAATGATGTGGCCTGGTCGCGAACGACCCGACTGTTTCAGCGCATGAGTGGTTTGCTCGATCCACGGGTGGGGCGTCACTTTGTCAATACCTTCCATGCCGATTATCCCTTATTGCGTTGGTCACTGGATCATATTTTTCACAGTACTGATTTTGCTTTGGTTCACATGAAACGGTTGCCTCATGTCGGTTCAGACCATTTTCCGGTTTATGTGGTTTTACAGACAGGACGTGTTTTTGAACGGGTGCAAGAAGAACTGGAGCAAACGGATGCTGATGAACAGCAGGCACAAGAAACAATAAAAGAAGGTATTGAAAAAGCTGAAAAAGAAGAAAAACCAGTCACCGATGAAATTACCCAGAGCTATAAAAATGCAATCAAGCAGGCAGATTAAATAATAGAAAAGTGTACGAAATGGCTTACATTGATTTAGGTCAATTGCGAATGTTTCTTTTTTATAAACTAGCTTAATCTGTACTCATCAGCCAAGGAGCCGGGAAAGGAAAATCCCATTATGGAAGATCAAACACATGGCTGATAGAAAGTCATCATGGATATGATGCAGCAATGGATAGCAATAACAGAATAAAAATAACATTTGAAAGCACAACCTCATGTACCCGAGTTTTGCAGGATGCAGAACTCGGGTCTATGGTTTTATAGAACCTCTTGAAAATAAAATTTCAGCCATGTATTTATCAACATTTCAAGAACTTAAAATTTATGTCGTAAATTTTACTGAACTATCACGTGATGCTTTACATATTTATGCAGGGCTGACGCTATTTTTTATCGTGGCGTTTTTCCACCATCATCAGTTGAAGTCGAAGTGGGCGATTTTGGCTGTGCTTATTGTTGCAATTGCTGCAGAGCTGTTGGATGCCCGTGATGATTTAATCAATCATGGGCTGTGGCACATTGGTGCCAGTGTGCACGATATCATCAATACCATTTTCTGGCCGCTGCTCATTTGGCTCATGGCACGATTTCGGGTGTGGAGGGTTTAATACGTTATGGCTTTCGAAATATCAATGCCTGCCATCCTCATCATATATCCAATTATTCAATGTTTACGAAAATTTGCTTTTAATTTCGGTATTACTAACAGCTTGTCGCCATTGAAAAATGACTCATCAATGAAGTCTATTTCAAGACTTGCTTATATAAGTGAAGCGTCTGATCACACATCTCTTTCAAGCTAAACGTTGTGACTGGCTTTACTTGTTGCGGTTCATCCAGATGATTCTTGACTGCATTGAACAGTGCAGTGTGATCATCCACGGCAATTAAACCTTGTGGATACAGCTGCGATAAGATCTCCGCAACCCCGCCACGGTTCCAGCCAATCACCGGAGTGCCTACCGATAGTGCTTCTAAAGCAGTACGACCAAAGGTTTCTGCCTGATTGGAAAGGGAGAGCACCACATCGCTAAATGCCAGCCATTCACGAATATCTGAGCGATGACCAACGAAAGTGATTTTGTCAGTTAAGCCTTTGCCTTGAATTGTGTCCTGCATTTCTTTCAAATAAGCGGCTTTTTTCGGATCGGCTCCACCCACCACTACCGCATGCAAGTTGGGGTATTGTTGCTGTAATTTTTCGACCAATCCAATCAGGGTTTCATGACCTTTTAAACGGGTAATCCGTCCTGGAAGACAGAGTAAAAACTTGTTTTCCAGTTCAGGAAAGTCTTTAAAGGTTTGATTCAGCCACTGCGCAGAAGGCTGATAACTATGCGGAAATGCTACAGGGTCTATACCACGGTAAATCCGCACGATATCTTGTGCTGGGCAATTTTTATAATTGTCGGTGATGTATTTCACCACGCTATCCGATACTGCAATGACTTTTTCAGCCTGGGTCATAATTTGACTATAACGGTTAATCGAATAGAAGCCATGCACGGTACTAATTAAATGTGGACGACGCGCAGCAGGAATGCCTTTTAAAGCAAAATGGGTCAGCCATGCAGGCACGCGGGAACGTACATGCACGATATCTGGTTGGTGCTGTTCAATCAGCTGACGTAGCGGACGAATTTGCCATAAGCTCGACAGGGCTTTTTTATGAATGGCTAGCGTCAAATGTGTTGAACCTTCCGCTTCAAGCTGGGCCACCAGCCGGCCACCATTCGACACCACCAAAGATTTATGACCTTCTGCAACCAAGGCACGGGCGATTTCTAAAGTACCGCGTTCTACGCCACCGCTATTCAGTTCAGGAAGAAGTTGCATCACTTTCATGGTTTTTTGCCTTTAGGGTTGTCGCAAAGCGGAGTTTTACCGTTCATTTATCCAATATTAGGAGTTTATTCTTTACTTTTGTTTCTGCAAAAGTAACTGACGATACATCCATGATATCGCAGTCCAACGGGCGACATCCTTGTCGCCTTTACACAATAGTAGATTCTGTGCGAGGTTTCCTAGTTATCTTAATTATCTTATTAATAGATTTTCTCAAAGCCTTCCGGACGAGTTTTAAAGCGACGATGGAACCACATATATTGGGTCGGGGCAATACGCAGCTGACGTTCAATAATCTGGTTGACACGTGTGGCATCATCGACTTCATCTTCACTGGGCAGATTATCCACCACAGGTTCAATCAGCACATGATAACGCGGATCTTTTAAATCACCGCTACGATAAAAATATAAAGGAATCGGTACGGCTTTGGATATTTTCAGTAAACGGCGATGTGCCGTTACCGTGGCAGCAGGAGTACCGAAAAACGGTGCCATCACACCCTGTTTTAAACCAAAATCCTGATCCGGGCTATACCAGATGGCATGACCCTCTTTCAGATTGCGGATCAGGCCACGCATGTCGTCATGGTCAATCTGGTGGGCATAAATAGTGGCACGACAACGGTAAATCAGCATATCGAGCAAAGGATTGTTCTGCGGACGATAAACCACATCCGGTTCGAAATACTGGGCACACAGGTAGCCACCGGCATCCAGCAAAGTAGAATGCGTACCAAGCAGTAAAACCCCTTTTCCTGCGGCTTGGGCATTTTGAATATGTTCCAGACCTTCAATCGTAACGCGGCCTTTAAACCATTGCGGGCAGTACCAGGCATTCAAGGTTTCAAAAATACCAATCATCTGGTCGATAAAAACTTGACGTGCATTCTCCTGAACTTGCTGTGCAGACCACTCAGGAAAACAAACTTCCAGGTTACGGACTGTGGTTTTGCGGCGCGATTTCAGCTTGTCGAAGGCCAGATTGCCAATAAAAGTGGCCAAGCGGTACTGAATCGCCCAAGGTAAGATCGCCAAAATCATCAGTAAGACAATCCCAATCCAGATGCCCCAATATTGAGGGAGCAGGAAAGACCATTGGAATTCTCCGGGAGTGTAATCTGGCTTTTTACTCATAGTGACCATTTTGAACAAAAGTTTTTTGCAAGTGTAACATGAAGTTATTTTTTTAATAAAAAAGCACCTGCAACGCCAATTACAGGTGCCCCTAGAATGAATCAGATCAGTTGCTGTTAACAAGATTTTCTAATTCTTCCCAACGCTCTAATTTTTCCAGTAACAGGTCATCAATTTCAGTCAAGCGGTTGGAAAGTTTCATGGCTTTGTCTGCATCGCTCACAAACAGGGAACCATCGGCAAGTTGAGCGTTAATTTCAGCTTGCTCTTTTTCCAGCGCTTCCATTTCAGCAGGCAGTTGCTCTAAAGCACGCTGATCTTTATAGCTGAGTTTCACTTTCTTTGCCGGAGCAGGTTCAGCCGCTTTGGCTTCTGCTTTGGCCACGGCTTTTTTGACATCACTTTTCTGATCAACCACAGTCTGATCAGGACGTTGTTGCAAGTAATCCTGATAACCGCCGATGTATTCATCGATATTGCCTTTGCCGTCAAATACCCAGGTGGATGTCACGACGTTGTCCATAAAGGCACGGTCATGCGAAATCAGTAACAGAGTACCTTTATAATCGCCGAGCATTTCTTCCAGCAGTTCAAGCGTCACCATATCCAGATCATTAGTCGGTTCATCCATCACAATCAGATTGGATGGTTTGAGCAACAGTTTGGCGAGCAGAATACGGTTACGTTCACCACCAGAAAGCGCTTTGACTGGTGTACGCGCACGTTCAGGCGAGAACAGGAAGTCCTGTAAATAGCTATAGATATGACGGCGGCCACCGTTGACATCGACAAAGTCCGAACCTTCAGAAACGTTATCTTTAACCGATTTCTCTAAATCAAGTGCATTACGTAACTGGTCAAAATAGGCAATTTCAAGCTGGGTGCCTGTTTTTACCGAACCACCGTGTTCAATTTCACCTAAAATGGCTTTAATCAGGGTTGTTTTACCTACACCGTTATCACCGACCAGACCTATACGGTCGCCACGTAATACCAAGGCAGAGAAATCTTTGATAATCGGTTCCTGATTGCCAAAGGCCACACGTAAATGCTCAATTTCAAACACGACCTTGCCTGAGCGGTTAGCGTCCTGAGTGGCCATGTTCACTTTGCCTTGCTGTGAGCGACGTGCTTTTGATTCCTCACGCAATTCTTTTAAGGCACGGACACGGCCTTCGTTACGGGTACGGCGTGCTTTAATGCCTTGACGAATCCAGACTTCTTCTTCAGCTAAACGTTTGTCGAATAAAGCATTTTGCTTTTCTTCTGCTTCCATTTGCTGAGCTTTAAGGTCAAGGTAACGTGAATAGTTGCCTTCAAAACTGCGCAATTGACCACGGTCCAACTCGACAATACGGGTGGCAATGCTGTCGACAAATGAACGGTCATGCGAAATAAATAACAGGGTCAGGTTATTTTGATCGAGCAGGAATTTTTCCAGCCATTCAATACTTTCAACGTCCAGATGGTTTGTCGGTTCGTCGAGTAAAAGTACATCGGGTTGAGTGAGTAGGGCACGTGCTAAAAGAACACGGCGTTTACGACCACCGGACAAATCGGCTAAATCGGCATCCGGGTCTAAACCCATTTTGCTTAAAATTGAATTTACTTTGTTCTCTAAAGCCCAGCCATCGACTTGATCGAGTTTGTGCTGTAAGTTACCCATGCGGTCGCAGGCTTCCATATCTCCCAGTACGCAGGCATCACTGGCTTCATGATAAGCTTTGAGTACAGCAGCAGCTTCACCTGCACCATCGGCTACAATGTCGGCGACTTTGCCGGAATCCATCGGTACATCTTGGGCCAGCATGGAAATGGTGATGCCATTTTGTATAGAAACTTCACCACGATCTGGCAGCAAACTTCCTTCGATGAGTTTAAGTAAGGTAGACTTACCCTCACCATTACGGCCAATCAAACAGACTCGTTCACCGCGTTCCAGATTAAAGTTCGCGCCGTCGAGCAGGGACGGTCCGCCAAACGCAAGTTGGACATCCCTTAAAGTAATATAGGCCATACTGTTTCCTGAAATCCCCAATGAGGACTTAAAATGACTAAACAAAAAAATCTTAATGATCAGGCGTCATTTTCCGCACACTTGGAAGATTTGCAAGTCCGAATTACATTTTTAGATGATTTAGTTGAACAGCTGAATGAACAGGTAACACGTCAACATATTGAAATTATGGATTTAAAGAAGCAAATGCAGCTGCTTTATCAGCGTGTGGAATCTGCCGATTTATCGGAGGGCATTGCTGCCTTTGATCCGATGTCCAACCGGCCACCGCATTATTGAGCTGAACCCGTCCGTGTATTAAAGCCTTGGTGTTGATCAGGGCTTTTTTATTTGAAAAAGAACTTAACTTATCCTTTCCTTCGCCATTGAATAACCTTCTAAAATTAAAGCACTAGGTCGAGTCATGCCACTGAGTAAAAAACCAGAAGCATAAAGTATTTGACCTTTGCCATGGTTCCCGTTCTAATGCACCGCATCTGCCTAGCCGAACTGTTTATTCGAAGATATGAGTCATAAAGTCGTTCTTCTTGATCTTGAAAATAATATGCCGACTGCGCAATTGTTGCGTAACATCATTCCGCATTATGCAGCAATTTACCTGTTTAATTGTCAGGGAAAATTTGAATATTCTCTGCAAGATTTAACGGAATTTTCAAGTTGGGTCAGCAGTGGGCAAGTGGTCATTCTGGAAACGGCAGAAGTCGAGCACAAAGAGTTTGAGTATGCGGTTGTGGTTGGGCAACTGCTTGCGCTGCTAGATGCCGATGTTTCTATTGAACTCATATCTACCATGCCAAGCAGTGAAATGCTGCTCGAAATGCTGCAGTCTTCCAACCTGAACTGTAGTCTGATCCAGGTTCAGGCTGAAGAACCGGCGTTAAATACAAAGTACAAAATTCCCAGTGTCGAGACCATTCTGCAAAAACCGGATTTGTTGCTTGTCAAAAAGTATTGTGATGCTTTAGGGAAAATGAAGGGTAAACCGAATACGCTGGAGAAATTGAAGAACTCACTGGCGAATATTTTGCAAGTCGAAAATGATCAGCTTCAGCATCTCACTGGCTTATTGATTAATCTAAAAATTGTGAAACGTTTTGACCAGCAAATCAGTTTCCGTAAAAAAGTCATTAAGCAATGGATGCAACTGGACTTGGAGCAGAAAACATCTTTAGAAAAATCGCAGAACATGTCCTCTGCTTTTGCGGAGTTATCCCCTGAATCTTCACAAGAAGTAGAAGAAGTACAGGCCAAAACATTGCATCAGGCGCAAAAAGAGTTATTTAAAAACTTTTCCAAAATTGATCCGGTACAGGTGATTGTGGCGCAAAAACTACGCGAATTAAAATCCGATAAACCCAAAGACATTTATGCTTTGCGCGATTTGCTGGAGCAGCTTTTCCCGAAATCGGATGTGCGGTTATTGCTTAAGGAATTGATTGAGAAAGGATATATTTACTGGAATGGTAGTGAAGTCCTGTATAGTCATGAGCTGTTCCTGAATTAATTTCATCGCTGTAACTTGCGTTTTATATTCAGCTTATGCAACTCTAATAAAGGAATAAAAAGGTTGTGCTATGGAAAATACTGGAATTTGGATTACAGTCTTCATTGTGCTGTTTGTACTCGGCTCAATTTTTGGGCTACGTGTCAGCCCAAGGGAGAAAGCATTAGGCCTAATGCGTGAAAAGGCGCGCAAGATGGCTTTACATCCGCGTTTAGTGGCAGCTCCCGATTGGACCAAAGTGCCCATGGCAACAGAAAAACGCGCCAGTATGGTGGCCTATTACAGTGTTTTAATTCCAGATGCCCGACTGCCATTGATGCGTGCACGTGTGGAAGATCAGAAACTCAAAGTTGTGCAAGGTGATGAGAAGTTTAACGATTTTCCCATTGCATTAAAGGGCATTTATGCTATTGATATGCAGGCAAACTGTGTAGGACTCTATTGGGATGAAGAATCAGACCTTCGAGCAACTCAGTTAGATGACATCAAAGCTTATTTAACATCTTTGGCTGAATTTTAATTTATAAACCCATCAAACAGGATTAACGGTTAACTATGGCGAACGCTCCTCGGTCCACATCCAAAAGCACCACAGCAAAATCACCGAGTGCTGCGAACAAACGTGCCTTAGTGATTGTGGAGTCGCCTGCAAAAGCGAAAACAATCAACAAATATCTGGGTCCAAATTACATCGTGAAATCATCGGTAGGTCATGTTCGTGACTTGCCGACTGGCGGTTCTAAAACGGCAGAAAAAAAACCGGCAACCCGTACCAAATTAACCGATGAACAAAAAGCGGAAAAAGCACAACAGGCTTTGGTCAACCGTATGGGGGTTGATCCTGAGCATGGTTGGAAAGCGCATTATGAAGTGCTTCCTGGCAAAGAAAATGTCGTGGCGGAATTGAAAAAACTGGCATCGCAAGTCGATGAAGTCTACCTCGCAACGGATTTGGACCGTGAAGGGGAAGCCATTGCCTGGCATTTAAAAGAAGTGATTGGTGGGGATGATTCACGCTATCAGCGTGTAGTATTTAACGAAATTACCAAAAATGCCATTCAGGAAGCCTTTAAACAGCCTGCACGCCTGGATATCGACAAGGTCAATGCGCAGCAAGCGCGTCGTTTCCTCGACCGTGTTGTGGGCTTTATGATCTCGCCATTACTTTGGGAAAAAATTGCGCGTGGTCTGTCGGCGGGTCGTGTCCAGTCAGTTGCAGTTAAACTTGTGGTGGAACGCGAACGCGAAATTCGTGCCTTTATTCCTGAAGAATACTGGCAGGTTTTTGCAGACACCAAATCTCAAAAAGATGATATCCGTCTTGAAGCTGTGAAGCAGGGCGGTAAAACCCTCAAACTGCGTAATCAAGCTGAAACTGATGCTTTACTCAATCTAATTAAAGATGCTGAATATAAAGTTGCCAGTCGTGAAGATAAACCGACCAAGGTCAACCCAAGCGCCCCGTATATCACATCAACCCTGCAACAGGCTGCAAGCACACGTTTAGGCTTTTCTGTAAAGAAAACCATGATGCTGGCACAGCGCCTGTATGAAGCGGGTTTTATCACCTATATGCGTACTGACTCCACTTTCCTGAGTGATGATGCAGTCAATATGGTGCGTGGTCATATTGAAAATGAATATGGCGCAAAATACCTGCCTGCCAAGCCCAATCGTTACGGCAACAAGGCGGGTGCACAAGAAGCCCATGAAGCAATTCGTCCTTCAAATGTGGCATTGAAAGGCGACAGCCTTGCAGGTGTGGAACGTGATGCACAGCGTTTGTATGACCTGATCTGGCGCCAGTTTGTAGCCTGTCAGATGACTCCAGCAGAATATCTGTCATCAACCATTTTAGTCGATGCCAACGGTGTGGAACTGAAAGCCAAAGGCCGTACCTTGGTCTTTGATGGGTTCACCAAAGTGCGTGGTGCAAATAAGGCTGATGACGATATTCTGTTACCTGCTGTTAAAGTGGGTGAAGTGCTTAAACTTGAGAAGCTCGATCCATCGCAACATTTTACCAAACCACCGGCACGTTTCACCGAAGCATCGTTGGTAAAAGAATTAGAGAAAAAAGGCATCGGTCGTCCTTCGACCTATGCAGCCATTATTTCTACCATTCAAGACCGTGGCTATGTAAAGCTGGATAATCGTCGTCTTTTTGCCGAAAAAATGGGCGAAATCGTGACCGATCGTCTGGATGAAAGTTTCAATAACCTGATGAACTACGACTTTACCGCAGATCTTGAAGGTCAGCTGGATAAAGTGGCTGATGGTCAGCGGAACTGGAAAGAGTTGTTAGATAATTTCTATGGCGACTTTAAGAAACGCTTGACTACAGCGCAAGGCGAACACGGTATGCGCCGTAACCTACCTGTTGAAGTAGAGGCAGTGCATTGTCCGGAATGTTCTCGTCCAATGCAGATTCGTACCGGAACCACAGGCGTATTTTTAGGATGTTCAGGCTATAACCTGCCGCCTAAAGAGCGCTGTAAAGGCACGTTGAATTTAACCCCGGTGGAATCTCTGGCAGCGCTGTCTGATGACGACGCGGCAGAAACTGCCGACCTGATGTCGAAAAAACGTTGTCCGATTTGCGGCACAGCCATGGACAGCTATGTAATTGATGGTGGCCGTAAACTGCATATCTGCGGGAACAATCCGGACTGTGCCGGTTTTGAACTTGAAGAAGGTGAGTTCAAAATTAAGGGTTATGATGGTCCAACTATTCCATGCGATAAATGTGATGGCGAGATGCAGCTTAAGACCGGTCGTTTTGGTCCTTATTTTGCCTGCACCAGCTGTGACAATACCCGTAAAGTGTTAAAGAATGGTCAGCCTGCTCCTCCGCGTGTAGATCCAATCAAAATGGAACACTTGCGTTCTACCAAACATGATGACTTCTTTGTCCTGCGTGATGGTGCGGCAGGTTTATTCCTGGCAGCAAGTAAGTTCCCGAAAGTTCGTGAAACACGTGCACCGAAAGTGGTGGAACTTCGTACCGTAGCCGAGCAGCTTGATCCAAAATATCAATTTATTTTACAAGCGCCGGATGCTGACCCTGAAGGAAATCCAACTCTAGTGAAATTCAGCCGTAAGAACCAGGCGCAATATATTGGTTCGGAAACACCTGAAGGCAAGCAAACCAAGTGGAGTCTGGTATTCCAGGATGGAAAATGGATTGAAGCTTGAGTTTTAAGAAATTAGGACTTACGCATTGACGGATTCAAAAAAGTATTAAAATACTTTATAAAGTATCTGTGATCAGACGAATTAAACATGCTTCTACAGCAACTTGTACATTACCCATTTATATGGGCTTTCTCATGAC
>NZ_VPCP01000032.1:0-34257 GCF_013418145.1 Acinetobacter sp. YH12201
TGCATGGCACAGTGACAATCAATGCAGATGGCACACTCAGCTATACACCGAACGCGAACTACACCGGTGCAGACACCATTAGCTATAGCATTAGCGATGGCAATGGTGGAACCAGCAGCAGCGTAGTCAACGTCAGCGTGACTCCGGTGAATGATGCCCCGGTACTGAGCTTCACTGATAGCTTGACCAGCATTACAGAAAACAGTGCGACGGCAGGCATGGTGGTGACGGATGCGAATGCGACCGATGCCGAAGGCGATACGCTGACTTACAGCCTGACTAACAATCCGGACGGCTACTACAGCATTGATCCTGCGACGGGTGTTGTAAGCTTGACCCAGGCGGGCGCAGACTGGGTGAACGGAGGTGGAAACCTTCCTGCAGTCAGCGTAACAGTGACCGATGGTACAACGCCTGTGACTGGTACAGCGGCAATGCCGGCGACCACGCTGGTGAATGATGCGCCTGTGGCCAATCCAGATACAGCAACGGTTGTTGAAGACACTCCAACCACGATTACGGTTCTAGGCAATGACACGGATGCTGAAAATGATACGTTAACTGTTACTGCAGCGAGCGCGTTGCATGGCACAGTGACAATCAATGCAAATGGCACACTCAGCTATACACCGAACGCGAACTACACTGGTGCAGACACCATTAGCTATAGCATTAGCGATGGCAATGGCGGTACCAGCAGCAGCGTAGTCAACGTCAGCGTGACTCCTGTGAATGATGCCCCGGTACTGAGCTTCACTGATAGCTTGACCAGCATTACAGAAAACAGTGCGACGGCAGGCATGGTAGTGACGGATGCGAATGCGACCGATGCCGAAGGCGATACGCTGACTTACAGCCTGACTAACAATCCGGACGGCTACTACAGCATTGATCCTGCGACGGGTGTTGTAAGCTTGACCCAGGCGGGTGCGGACTGGGTGAACGGAGGTGGAAACCTTCCTGCAGTCAGTGTAACAGTGACTGATGGTACAACACCTGTGACTGGCACAGCGGCAATGCCGGTGACCAGCCTGGTGAATGATGCACCTGTGGCCAATCCAGATATAGCAACGGTGATCGAGGACACTGCAGCCACCATTATTGTTCTGGGCAATGACACGGATGCTGAAAATGATACGTTAACTGTTACTGCAGCGAGCGCGTTGCATGGCACAGTGACAATCAATGCAGATGGCACACTCAGCTATACACCGAACACGAACTACACCGGTGCAGACACTATTAGCTATAGCATTAGCGATGGCATGGGTGGTACCAGCAGCAGCGTAGTAAACGTCAGCGTGACTCCGGTGAATGATGCCCCGGTAGCGATAGATGATCTGATTACAGTTGCAGAAGATGCCATATTTACTTCAACCGTTAGTCTGTTAGCGAATGACAGCGATGTTGATAGCAACTTTACAGCGGTTGCAGGTACGTACACGACCACGCAAGGCGGTACGATTGTGATCTCGCAAGACGGCCAATATGTTTATATGCCAGCAGCTAATTTTGCCGGTATAGACACCGTTGATTACACCATTACGGATGGATCACTAACAGATGTAGGAACATTACGCATAGTTGTTGAAGCAGTCAATGAAGCTCAGCCAGTTGCAGTAGATGACAACTTTGCTACTAACGAAGATACTGTACTTAATATCACAGCAGCTGATCTGTTAAGTAATGATACAGGCTTGCTTGATGCACCAGTTAGCATTACCTCGGTGCAAAATGCAACCAATGGTACTGTGGCTCTTGATATAGATGGAAATGTCATATTTACGCCAAGCGCTAATTACAATGGTCCTGCAAGTTTCACTTACACCATTAGGGATAGTGATGGTGAGACTTCTACAGCTACTGTGAATATTAATGTAATTTCTGTAAATGATGCTCCAATAGCAGCAGATGATGCGATTAGTAGCACAGAAGATACTGTATTTACTTCAACAATCAGCCTGTTGGCGAATGACAGTGATGTTGATAGCAGTTTCACAGCAGTTGCAGCTACATATACGACGACTCAGGGTGGTACGATCGTGATTGCTGCGGACGGGCAGTATGTCTATACACCTGTAGCGAATTTCAATGGTACAGATAGCGTTGATTACACAATTACAGATGGAGAGTTCTTTGATACCGCAACTTTGACAATTACTGTTGGTGCTGTGAATGATGAGCCTGTTACAGTAGATGATCTTGCTTATGTTGTAAAAGACACGACATTTACATCTAAAGTGAGTGTGTTGGCCAATGATACAGATGTGGATAGTAGCTTGAGTGTACAAGCACCTGGAACTTACACGACAACTCAAGGTGGGCAAATTGTTATTGCGAGTGATGGTAGTTATGTATATACCCCACCTACCTCTGGATGGATGGGAACAGATACCTATCTCTATACGGTAACAGATGGTGAGTTTACAGATACAGCAACCTTAACTCTGATCGTGGGTCAACCGACTGTATCTGAAGAAGGCCTACCATTTGGTCAGCCAGATATGCTTGGATCCCCGACAGATACGACCGACGTAACAACAGTTACGGCGGCGCTGAATCTTATATCTCCTGTTACAACAGTGACTTCAGTCACATTAACTTCAGCACCTCTAAACTCGGATGGAGTTCCTGTGACATGGACACCAAGTGGAGACGGAACAGATACCTATACTCTAACTGGAGTAGCTGGAACTACGCCTGTTGCAACTTTAATAGTCAAAGCAAATGGTGAATATACATTTACCTTACTGGCGCCATTAGATCATCCTGTTGTCGATGTTGAGGATGTACTTTCACTTCAATTTAGTACTGTTATGGATGGTTCAACCTATAACTTTACGATAGATGTTGAAGATGATATGCCGGTTGCCATGATGACAGCTGCTTCCTCCCTGCCAACATATGAGGGGGCGGATAATATTGTAGCAGTGCTGTCAGATGCGGATCCCGATATTGCGCGTGTTGATTCACAACTGTTGAATATTCTGGAATTTGGTACAGATCAGAAACTATTGGCCTGGGCATCGGATAACAATCTTGCCAGTGTTGTGTTATCTATCCCATCTGGCACCAATACGGATACTTTAAGAACACTACTGAATAATGATTCAGGAGTTTTATTCAAGTCGGAGTTTGCTGCTGAATTAGGTTTGGAAATTAATTGGACTACAGGAGGAGATTTAATCTTTACCGTTACAGCAGTAGCTCCAACATCAATGGATAATCAATCAGTTAATGTGTTGTTAACTACCCTGTACCAGATGATGCGTGGTCTGATGGGAGGAAGTGCTACCAACGATATGATGGCAGTGTCTACCTTGACCGTGACCGATACTTCAGGTTTTAGTGACACCAAACTGGGTTCAGACTGGTTGGAAACTGATGTTCTGAATAGTGGTAGTGTATTGGGTTACGCTGCTGGTTTAAATGATACTGTGACTGGTACATCTGGAGTAAACATGGGAGATGATGTCTACTTTACCAGTGTGGGTAATGACACTGTGTACGGTTTTGGCGGATCTGACATTGTATTCGGCGGTTCAGGAAACGATCGACTCTATGGTTACAATTCTGTCGACGAAGGTGGTGATTCTGATGGAAATGACAAGCTCTATGGTGGTGCTGGAGATGACCAGTTATATGGCAATAATGGGAATGATTTGCTCGATGGTGGTTTAGGAAATGATCTCTTAAATGGTGGCTCAGGTGCTGATCTGCTTAATGGTGGACAAGGTTCAGATGAGCTAACTGGTGGAACAGGGTCTGATATCTTCCAATGGAGTCTGGGCGATCAGCTTATGACAGCTCCAACTACGCTTGATGCAAAAATTGATGTTGTTGGTTATATAGATGGTCAAGTTATTCGTGTAACAACGACTGTTGGAATAGTTACAACAACACAAGATATTACCTTGACTGCCTCAGATATCGTTACAGGCTATATTTTAGTGCCAGTCACAGCACCAGTAGAAGGTCAACAAATTACAGTGACAGCTGTTCATATGCTCAGTGTAGGTTCAACCTATGTAAGTAAACCTGGTACTGCAACTGTGGTGATTGGTGCGATGACTAACGGCCTTCAGCCGACTGTTACAATTACTGAAGATGATGGTAATGGTCTTGGTAATCTACTTAATGATGGTTTACTAACAGACCACAACGGAATTCTAGATGCAGGAGAGTTACAAGGTGATATTGATGTTTCTATAGCTTTGGCATCTGGTTCTGCAGTTGGGGATGAGTTAGTCATCGTGACAAATACTGGAGTTACCGAAACGATTGTACTGACTCAAGCAATTATTGATGCAGGCCCAATTACAAGAAGCTATCCATCACCTGGTGAGGAGCAAACTTTAACTGTGACAGCGACGCTTCAGCGAGGTGATACAATATCTATTGCGAGTACTGATAGTGTAACTGTGGATACTGGTCCTCTAGTAAGTACTTATTCATCACCGGAAGTGACCATAGTTCAGGACTTTAACAGTGATGGTGTTATCAGCTATAAACCAGTTGATGTCATTACCGACTTTACTTTGGGTGCTGGCGGAGATGTGATTGATCTGCGCACTTTGTTACAAGGTGAAAATCATGTGATTGGACAAACGGGCAATTTAACGGACTATCTATCATTTGAAAAGGCTGATGGTGACGGTGATGGTATTGCAGACGATACTATTATCCGGGTAAGTGTAAATGGCACAGTATCAACTTCTTATGATCAGGTTATCGTTCTTGCGAATGTTGATCTTGTCACAGGGAAGACTCAACAGGAGATCCTCAACGATTTGCTCTATACGGGTAATCTTCTTGTTGATTATAGCTACCCAGACAATTGGGTTCAGGTTTCAGCGGGTGAAACGACTTCAGGTGAGCTTGTAGTTGGTTTTGGTGCCGATGGTGGTTATGTCCAAAGTGTAACCTTTGCAGATTATACGTTAACCTATAATGGTGCAGATACGATCACGCCTACAGGCACCGCGGATGGTACGACATATACATTTGACCCGGCTTCAGATGAGTTAACCATTTATACCAACCGTGGCGATCTCCTGATTGTCAATATGCTCACGGGTAGTTATGAGTACGCTAAACTTGAGTCAGGACCAGCAATTGATGAAGCACCAATTGTGAATGTCAATTCTTCTGCGAGTTTGTTGGGATTGGTAAATGCAGGTGCTCTTGGTTTGGTGGGTGTTGGTACCAACCAGCAATTTACAGCCACTGATCCGAACAAGGATATCACCCAAGTCGTAGTAGAAATGACATCATTAGGCATTTCCCTTTTAGACTCTTATGATATCCGTTGGTCTCAGGCGTTGGCGGATGAGTTTGGTTTGGTAGTCACTCCAGATCGTAACGGACTAGGGGGGCTCCTTCAAACATTTGCCAATATTACTATTGAAAAAGTAGGTGGAGGAACGATTGATAATCAGCAGTTAAATGAATTTTTGGCTACTGTTTATGTGGATCAAGGCAGTATTGTATCTGTGAATCTGCTTCCTACAATTTCAATGACAGTGACAGATAACCAAGGAAATGTCGTTACAGATTCTGCAGAAACTGATCTCGCTGGGCTTAATTTACTGAATCCTTCTAACAATCCTTCACCAATTTGGGAAGGTACCTCAGGTATTGATCTGCAGACTGGTGATAATAATGGTCTAACGACGGACGAACGTTTATATGGTTACGCAGGTGATGACCAGCTAGCGGGTAGTGATGGTAATGATTTACTGCGAGGAGGAGCGGATTCAGATATCCTCAATGGTGGATCAGGTAATGATACGCTGATTGGTGGTACAGGTGATGATACTCTGGTTGGTGGAACAGGCAATGATATTTTCCTCTTTGAGAAAGGCGATCAAGGTACATCATTAGCAACTGATATCATTGCTGATTTCAATGTACAACCAGTTGCCGGTGGTGGAGATATTCTTGATCTGCGTGGCTTGTTAGAAAACGAACGTGCTATCGCAAATCTATTAGCCGGTAATCTCACTAACTATTTATCTTTCAGTATAGGTGATGGTGATGGTGATGGTGTTGCAGATGATACGATACTTGATATCAGTACTTCAGGTGCCGTTAGCACAACAGTAGACCAGCGTATCATCTTTACCAATACTGATCTGGTCAATGGCCAATCAAATCTTGAAGTGATTGAACAGTTGTTGAAAAATGGAAACCTCTTAGTTGATCAGGAATATTCAGCTCTGTCCACAGAAGGAGTTTCTACTTTTGATATCGTTCTCACAGACAATGATAAAGACACTGTAGATACAATTATTGCTTTTGATAGTTCAGATCCTGCATTTGAGTTAGATGGAAATGCGCCACCAGTAACACAGGCATTTGATGCCAACTTGCTAGGCCTAATTGGTGCAGATGTACTAGGCGTTATTGATTTAAGCCGCCAAGCAATGGTCGCGCTGGATGTGGATAACAATCTTCGTACAGTTGTAGTTAAATTTGCGGGCGTCGCGAATGTTGCTTTAGGTGATGCTTATCTGGAAGTTTCTGCTCAACTTGCTAAAGATCTAGGTCTAAATTTTACGGTTGAAAATACTGGATTACTAGGTCTTTTAGGTCCGACTTCAACACTCACGATTACTGCAATTGACGGCGGTGATATCGATAACTGGGCAATTAATGAGTTGCTTGCGACAGTAAGATTACAATCTGACGGCATTAACTTGTTAACTGTCTTACAAACCTTAAATGGCGGATTAACGCTGGATGTCAGTGTATTGGGTACTTTCACCATTACAGCAACTGACAGCTATAATTCAACAGATAGCGATATTATCGCTTCTCTTGCTGATGCAGCGGTTCTTGAAGGTCTAATCGGTCAGAGCGGTAGTCCTGATATTATTCAAGGAACTTCTGGAAATGATGTTTTGGATAGTAGCTTATTAGGATTCAGCAGTGAACGTCTATATGGCTTTGATGGTGATGATGTCCTGAATGGCAATGATGGTAATGACTTGTTACGAGGTGGTACAGGTAACGATACATTAAATGGTGGTGCTGGTAATGATTTACTCATTGATGGTAATGGTTATGACACTATGAATGGCGGTTCAGGCAATGATACGATTATGATATCTGGCACTGGATTTGAATCTGTGAATGGTGGCTTAGGCATTGATACTTTGACATTATTGGGAGGAATCAATCTTGATCTATCCTTGCATAATAACATCACAGGTATTGAGCACATTAATTTGGGTAATGAAGCAGAAGGATCAACACTTACTCTGACAGCTCAGGATGTTCTAGATATTTCTGATACTGATATATTGGCAATCTACGGTGATGCTGCTGATAAAGTTACATTGGAAACAGGTGCTATTAAAGGAGCTGTTATTACAGATGCCAATAATGTCACCATGACTGAGTATACTTGGAGTGATTCTAGTGCCAAAGTATGGGTTGAGAATGAGATCGTTGCTGCAGGTGGTGTAAATATCATTATCTAAAACTCATCTTAGATATGTTGCAAAGGCAGCATATTGGGTCAAACCCAAATCCCAGTTTTAATCTCTTAAAACTGGGATTTTCTTTAAGTAAGTCTGAACTAATAAACTTAAGAAGGTACGCATCCGGCGAACTCATCTTACCAATCTATCCTATAAGCTGTAAGTGTCCAGTGGACCCCACTTTTCCTACCTCATTAACACCATGATAGTGTTCACTAAATTAAGTGGACTGAATAGCCACCGGCTTTATTCGGTCTTTTTTGTAGGGTTTGGATATGGAACTTCGTCTTAAGATCATCAGTTTATGATCTTAATGTGGAAATGGGTGCAAAATAAAACAGCAGACCTTAGCTATTTTATTTGAACTTGACAGTTATGTCTTGATCTATTAACTGGTTGATTATTATTCACAATGCACTTTTATATTTCAGCGACCTTGTTAAAATTTGCGCACTTGATTAGGTGGCGGTGCGGTAAGTGTTTGAGAAATTAGCTGAACAAAGTTTAAAAATGATGGGCTGGGAAATCGATAACCATTGGCCTCTTGATCTGGATCAGTGCGTCATGATTGCTGCACCGCACACCAGCAACTGGGATGCCTTATATGCACGTCTGGCACTCAAGGCCTTAGGGGTCAACGTTCGGATTACCATTAAAGACAGCTATATGAAATTTCCTTTTGGTCCATTTGTACGCGCAATGGGTGGAATCGGAATTGACCGCACAGCGAAAAAAGAGGGTGAGCCACGACCAAGTATGGTTCAGGTGATGTCGGATTTATTTAAAACCCATCCAAAACTGGTGATGTTGGTCACACCGGAAGCAACGCGTGCCAAACAGGAACAATGGAAAACCGGTTTCTACCATGTGGCAGTCAATGCAGGCGTACCCATTGCATTGGCTTATATGGATTATGCCAAGAAGAAAACCGGGGTGGGTAAAATTGTTTATCCTAGTGGTGATTATGAAAAAGATATGGCTGAAATTATGGCTTTTTATGCACAAATTCAGGCCAAATTTCCAGAACAGTTTAGCGTGGATACACGTTATTACCATGAAACCTAAGTGAAAACGTATGGTTTCCCTGACTGATCTTCACGCTAAGCTAATAGATGCAGATGGCAAAATCTTGGCTCGATGCACATGATGGATCAGTCAATGTGAAATTCAATTTTCGCTTAAAAAATTATTGATTTTGTGCCGGGTTAATCCCGCCTAAATGTTGGCAAGCTTCCTGATAAATATAATATTGTTCCTCGATTACTTCTGTTAATGGCACCTTAAATAACTCCTCTCCATCTTTATAGCTTTGTACATAAGATTCGGCTTTCTGGCGGCTAGAAGCGAGTGCCTGTTCATGATAGGAGGTAATCGAAGTATGCGCCATTTGTGCGGTTTCAATTCTATTGCACTGAAAATTTGCCAGCATTTTTTCTGCATGTTTCAGCTCATGAGAGGTGGTCAGAGAACAGCCAGAGAGAAGAATCATTCCTGCTAATAAAATCAAGGTTTTCATTTCTAGGAAAATGGATGATGGGGTTAGGTTATTGTATAAAGTTTTCCTGCCGATATATTTGATCTGCCCGACTGATTGGGTGTTTTTTGTTTAAGTGAGATTTATTGTAATTTTGACCGATTGTTATAGATAAGTAAGGTTGCAATATCTCAACATATAAATCTGATTTTTTGGGGAGGTAGACACTACTCTTTAGAGCAGTGTATTGAAAATCAGGAAACAGCCAGAAGTAAATAAAAGGCTTAAAACTGTATGTTTAAATTGCGTTTCCGAAATTTTATAAAATAATTTTGCCCCTAAAATGGCGGGCAAACTGACACTGATCAGCAAAATTGTCATATAAGGCCAGAGCTGTATGTCAAGCGTGCCTTGCAGTAAATAGGCCACTAAGGTAAACAGCTGAATGCCAAAATTAAAATGTCGTAAAACGTAACGTTGTTGCTGTTTGGGAAGATTTTTCAGCATGACCCAGGCAGAAGGCAATGAACCGCAAAAACCGCCTAAACCACCCAGAATTCCGCCCAAAAATCCAACCAGACTGTCTGCCAGTTTTCCGGATTGTTGCAGCCGTGGAAATGCCGGATTGAAAAACATCACCGGACACCACAACATCAAAAATAAGCCTAAAACCACTTTAAAGGCTTCGGGCTGAATAATATGCAGCAGATATGTGCCCAAAGGTACGCCAATCAGCCCGGCAATTAAATAAGGCAGTACCAGTGCTTTATTTAGATGTGGATGCTTCTGTTCATTGAACAATGAAATGATATGGCTCCACACCGAAGCAAAAACTACCAGGGGCGCAGCAATTTGCGGGGGGAGGACCCACACCCAGAATGACATGGCAATGAGGGCAAAGGCAAAGCCAGTCAGTCCCTGTACAAAACCTGCGACCATTGCCCCAACAATAAATAACAACCAAGTCATAGCGATCTGTACAGATGAAAAATCGGTAGTATTCAAAAGATCAGTCAAAAAGCCAAGCATATGTTTAGCAGGATTTATGCAAACATAATGAGAACTTTGTATAAAACCGCTTCAGCATTCAGGACAGAAATTCTTCCTGTGAATAAAAAAGACATAAATGACTACAAAATTTCACATAGACTCCCATCGCTCTTCATTAAAGCATTGAATACTGAAGTCACGCCGTAAAGAGGTGATGAAGATGATGAAAAAAGTGATCTTACTTTCTGTATTGGCAGTGTCATTAACTGGTTGTGTCCTGGATCCTTATGATGACGATTATGGTGGTCATCGAGACCGTAACGGACATTATGACCGACACCATCATGGTGACCGTGACTGGAACAATAAAGACCGTCCGGACTGGGATCATGATAGAAATGACCGAGACTGGCGTTATGGTCGTTAACTAATCTATCACCGATCTGAAATTGACTGACTACATTAAACAAAAAAGGATTCCATTCAGGAATCCTTTTTTTGATACAGTCCTGCACGGACTGTTCCCGCCTTGCTTTGTTTAATCTGTTGCCAAGAAGCGGGGAGTTTAAGCTGATTTAATTCGCGATCGGCCTCCACATAGATAAAGGCGCGGTCTTTAATCAGCGGGTCAGCAAGCTGGGCCAGTTCTTCCCATAAATCCAGACTATAAGGCGGATCTAAAAAAACCAGATCAAAAGACTGTTTTAAGGTAGGTAAGGTTTGCTGTGCCGTGGCAACTTTGAGTTTGGCATGTTGGCTGGTCACTTTCAGCAACTGCAAATTATCGGTTAAAAAAGCAGCTTGGGTGCGATTCGGTTCAATCATTACCACCTGTGCTGCACCGCGGGATAAAGCTTCAAAACTTAAGGCTCCTGAGCCGGCACAGATATCGAGAACCTGTGCATTTTGAATATCCCACATCAGCCAGTTAAACAAAGTCTCACGAACACGGTCGGGTGTAGGGCGTAAACCTTCAACACTGGCAAAAGGAAGCTGACGGCGTTTCCATTCACCGCCAATAATACGGAGTTGATTTTTCATAGATCAGTCACCTTCAACTTCTGCGGGGTGTGCGCCTGATGCGGCTTGAGTAGCGTGCTGTGTCGCTGCTGCTGTTGTATTGGTCTGAACATTGGTCGCCGTGTCCACTGGTGCTGTGCCACTTGGCAATTCACCCGGTTTGATGCCTGCGGTCATGAGGCCGCCACTAATTTGATGGCCCGCAGGACGGATCGGATTCTTTTTACGGGTGTATAACCAATAGTCAAACAGAGGACGAGCCAGTTGCGCGGCCGAACCACCGTGTTTACCATTTTCCCAAACAATCGCAACCGCAATCTCAGGATTTTCAGCCGGGGCAAAACCAATAAATAAACCATGGTCAAGCTGACGTTCACTTAATAATGCTTCGTTGTATTTTTTACCTTGGGCAATACTTTTGACCTGTGCAGTCCCGGTTTTCCCTGCAATATGATACAGCGGGGTACGAATACCACGACCTGTACCGGTCTCGATAACATCAATCATGGCATCGCGCATTTTAATCCAGTCTTCAGGTTTGCCGTTAAACTGAATTTTACCATCTGGTGCATTACGCATTTTAAAAGGTTTGGCGCCGTGACTTTCACGCAGTACATGCGGGGTAATATGCGCACCTTGGTTTGCAGTAATTGCAGTAGCCATAGCCAGTTGCAGCGGCGTCGCAGTAAAGGCACCTTGTCCGATACTGACGGAAATGGTTTCACCTTTTAGCCATTTGCTCTTACGGGTCCGCATTTTCCAGTCCGGGTTCGGATACAAACCGGTACTTTCACTCGGTAAATCGACGCCAGTTTTTTCACTAAAGCCAAATTGGCGCATCCAGGCATTCATTTTTTCAATGCCCATGCGGTAGGCCAAAATATAATAATAGGTATCACAAGAAACCACTTGAGCTTTATGCAGATTGACCGTGCCATGACCTGATTTGCGCCAATCGCGGAATTTATGCGAATCGCCGGGTAAAGAAAAATACCCTGGGTCTGAAATGGCGGTGTTCCAATCCACGATATTGTAATGCAGCCCACCTAAACCAAACATCGGTTTAATGGTTGAACCTGGAGGATAGGCACCTTGTACAGCACGGTTATACAGCGGCTGGTCAAGATTGTCACGTAGTGCACTATAGTCGGTATTGCTAATTCCGGTCACAAATAAATTCGGGTTAAAACTTGGACTGGAAACCAGGGCCAGAATTTCTCCTGTTTTCGGATTCAGCGCCACAATGGCACCGCGACGACCCGCCAGTTGCTCGGTTGCTGTGACCTGCAAGCCATAGTCAATTGAAAGGTACAAGTCATTTCCGCGTACCGGCTCTTTACGACCTAAATTACGTAATACGTTACCGTGAGCATCAGCCTCGACAGATTCATTGCCGGGCAAGCCATGCAACAGATCTTCATAAGATTTCTCCACCCCAATTTTCCCAATCAGGTTGGTGCCGGCATATAAGTCTTTGTCAATCGACTTCAATTCTTTGTCGTTAATACGACCTACATAACCAATCACGTGCGCAAACAGCTCACCATGCGGATAGTAGCGCGTCATTTGGGTTTCAATATTGACCCCGGGAAACTCAAACTTGACTTCGCTAAATTTAGCAATATCGGTTTCGGTTAAATTTAATTTTAATGATACGCGTTCGGTTTTTTTAGCGGTCTTGATGCGGCTGCTAAAGCGGTCAATATCTTCTTGTGTCAGGCTTAAAATCGGAGTCAGACGCTTTACGGTATCTTCAATATCTTTTACATCAGCCCGAGACATCGTTGCAGAAAATACTGGATAATTATCTGCCAGTAAAATACCGTTACGGTCATAGATATAGCCACGTGCAGGTGCCAAAGGCTGTAGCCTGATCCGGTTCTGGTCTGAAGCGGTTGAAAACTCATTATAATGCGCGATTTGCAGATAGGCATAACGGGCAACAAGCAGGAGCAGAAAAAAAGCCACAATCCCGATGGAGATAAAAACCCGATTGCGATAAATGCGCTTTTCTTGCTGAACATTTTTTAAAGGAAAGAGCTGCTTCATACGCGATCGACTTACATACAGGGGAGTGAAAAATCTGGTGGCACATTCTAACGCAAGTAAGCATTTTTTGATATTTGTTCTGGCGAACTGTTAGGCGGGTTTAGTTTAAACTTTGACTTTACAGACATTAAAATTGTAAAGTGCAGTATATAAGAGTTCTGATAATTCTGCTAAAGTCAAAATTCAAAAAAAGGACTGTACTAAAAAATAAAATTTAGGGACAACGATGAAAATAATCACAAAAGTGTATCCTTTGCTGGCTTTTTTTGCGCTGGTAAATATTGCTCATGCACAAGACCATTCATATTTACCTGAAGCGAAATTGACATCAGACAGTGCTAAAACATGGAATATCGGGGCTGGATTTACCAAAAAGCTTCTTCATCTGAATGCAGAATGGGTCAATCCTTATGGCATCGCCTATGCAAAAGCGGGTGTATTTTATAATGATGACTATAATGCCGGTGCTCAGGTCGGGTTTCGTTATCCTTATTACCTGACCGGAAAAGATAAAAACGGTTACTACCTGGGTGTCTATGCAGGGCATCTGGAAAGTAAACACATCAACAATGAATATGAAGCAAGACTGGGTGCGGGTATAGATTTAGCCTATGTATTGCTCAGTAAAGAACGGATTAGCAGTTTTAGTATCGGGATTGGTGCTGGCGAAGAGATGACGGATCAGAAGGGTAATGTGGTTGCAGAGACAGAACCCATGCTACAATTTTCCTATACTCTAAGTGTCGGTTTATAGTGAAAATAGTGAGCTTTTATAATTAAGTATTTTGTGATTAAAAAATTAAATATGGAAATCGTGCATGTTTGAGTACGTCAACGAATTGTGGCAAACCTTCTTGAATCGCCCTGATTTCTGGGCAGTACTTAGCATCATTCCTGTGACAGCTTTTGTAACTTGGGCACATGTGTGGATGGCACTGAAAATGGTGTTTTACCCCCTGACGTTTTGGGGATTCCACTTAGGGCCGCTCCCTGTCGGCTGGCAGGGGATTGTGCCACGTAAAGCCGGTCGCATTTCAGGAATTATCACAGATAATACCTTGTCGAAATTGGGTTCTTTACGTGAATTTCTGGATGCCATGGATCCGGAAGATATGGCACGGATTATCGGTGAGCAGGTCGGTTTTGAACTGGAACATCTGATTGATGAAATGATGATCGACCGTAATGCGGTACTTTGGGAAAACTTACCCTATTCAATTAAGCGCCGTATCTATTCGCAAGCGCATAAACAGCTGCCAGGTATTTTAAGAGAATTAGTGACTGAGCTGACCATGAACGTCGAGTCACTTGTGGATATGCGTGAAATGGTGGTGCGCCAAATGGAAGGTGATCGCCGTTTAATGGTGAACATGTTCCTGAAAGTGGGACGTAAAGAAATCAACTTTATCTGGCATATCAGTGCATTAATTGGAATGTTCTTCGGTATATTCCAGATGATTGTCTGGTTTGTGGTGCCTTGGCACTGGACGGTTCCTTTCTGGGCAGCGGTGTGGGGTTTCCTGACCAACTGGATTGCCATCTGGATGGTGTTTAATCCGCTGGAACCGCATTATATCCGCTATCCACAGTTTTTTGCGCGTACAGAAAGTCGCACGTTCCCGTGGATCAAACCGGTGATTCCACATATTGGCACCTATAATATCCAGGGTGCATTTATGAAACGTCAGGATGAGGTTTCCGATGTTTTTGCCCAAGTAGTCACAGAAGACTTAATTACGTTAAAATCCATTATGACTGAGATGATGTATGGTGGGAAGAAAGATAAAACTCGCCGTATCGTCAAACGCCATATTAACGAAATTATGGAAACTCCGATTGTTCGAACCTCTTTGCAGCTGTCTTTAGGGCCAAAAGAGTATGCAAAACTCAAGACGGACTTGATCGATCGCTCGATTGAAATTACGATGGTGCCTGTATGCGACCCGGCCTTTAATGCGAGCCGTGCACAGAAAATCTATCAAATGTTTAGAGACCGTATTCGCGAGTTGACGCCAAGAGAGTTTCAGAATTTATTACGTCCTGCCTTTCAGGAAGATGAATGGATTCTGATTGTCTTGGGTGGCGTAACCGGATTTATCGCGGGTACAATACATTTGTTTGTGGCTTTCTTATAATTAGATGCTGGACTACATGACGAATAAAGAGATTCGTTATGCAAACGCATCACATATATTTGTTAAATGAGGATGTTTTTTTATGCGCATTATATTACTCGGACCACCTGGAGCAGGTAAAGGTACACAGGCTCAGTTGATCTGTAAGCGCTACAATGTCCCACAAATTTCAACCGGTGATATGCTCCGTGCTGCAATTCGTGAAGGTACTGAATTAGGTCTTAAAGCTAAAAGCGTGATGGAAAGTGGCGGTCTGGTATCAGACGAGCTTATCATCGGTCTGGTTAAAGAACGTATTGCTCAACCTGATTGTGTAAACGGTTGCATTTTTGATGGTTTCCCTCGCACTATTCCTCAAGCAGAAGCTTTGGAAAAAGAAGGCATCAACATTGATCACGTGATTGAAATTGATGTTCCAGACGAAGAAATCGTAAAACGTCTTTCTGGTCGCCGTCAGCACCCGGCTTCTGGCCGTGTTTATCATGTAGTTTACAATCCGCCTAAGGTGGAAGGTAAAGATGATGAAACGGGTGAAGAACTGGTTCAACGTCCTGATGACCAGGAAGAAACCATCCGTAAACGTTTAGGTTCTTATCACACTGAAACTGAACAATTGGTAGGTTTCTACCAAGGTCGCGCAGCATCAGGTGAAAATGCACCGACTTATGACAAGTTAAACGGTCTGCGTCCAATTGAAGAAGTTCAAACTGATTTGTTTGCTATTCTAGATCAATCAAAATAATCGTATTTCGATGATTTTGACAATCGAAGAGCCCTAAGTCATATTAGGGCTCTTTTTATTACGCTCTCAAAAAGGACAATGCTGTGAAGTTTGCTGTATTAGGGTTAATGGTCGTATTTCTGGCAGTATTGTTTGCTTTGTTCTATGTCAGTTTCAAGATGCTGAAAAAAGTACGTCAGCAAGAGCGTAGCGAAAATGCTGGCAAGGTGCCTGTGCGTCGGCTGCATCCCAAGTTACAGACAGAACTCGAACAAAAACGCCAGCAAGAGCAGGCAGAACAAAATAAAAAATAATGGCTTTTAAACTTTAAACGGAGCACATCACCTGGCTGAACTCATCTCACTTATGATTCAGCTTCAATGTTCTTGACAGGAATCGCACGGCCAGCACCAAATTCAAAACGATCTGGCCAGTTGCACACATCACACACCACACATTCATGACATTTGGGCTTGCGTGCAATACAGGTATAACGACCGTGTAAAATCAGCCAATGATGGGCATCGACTATAAATTCCTTGGGAATGACTTTGACCAGCCGGTGTTCAACTTCAAGCACATTTTTGCCAATAGCCAGACCGGTACGATTACCTAAACGGAAAATATGCGTATCGACCGCCATGGTCGGATGGCCAAAAGCGGTATTCAGCACCACATTGGCAGTTTTACGCCCTACACCCGGTAATGCTTCCAGATCAGCCCGATTGTTAGGCACTACACTGTTGTGTTTTTCCATCAGTAGCTTGCAGGTTTTAATTACATTTTCGGCTTTTGCATTATATAAACCGATGGTCTTGATGTATTCTTTTAAGCCCTCCACGCCTAAAGCATAAATGGCTTCCGGGGTATTGGCCACTGGAAACAGCTTGTCGGTGGCTTTGTTGACACTGACATCGGTGGCTTGAGCCGAAAGCGTCACGGCCACCAAAAGTTCAAAAGGAGTGCTGTAATTCAGTTCGGTTTTAGGGCTAGGTCTTTGTTCACGTAAGCGTTCAAAAAAAATCTGAACCTGCTTTCTGGTCATGTTTTTAACTGCCATCATGAAGCTCCCAGAACAATCAGCTGCTGTTGCAAATCATTCAGCAGGTCACGTTTCTTAAGGTCTTCACGAACACTGAGCTGTTTTTCTAATTTTTTGATTTGGGTGCGAATTTTTGCCAGTTGAATGGTGGTTGCTGCATCGTGGCTCACGATAGGTTTAGCTGTTTTTTCCACCACTTGAATCTCTGGAACCAAGTCACTTTGCGCTGAAAATTGGGCAAATAAGGCCGTATCAATATTGGCACGCACCACCGGACCTTTGCGGTTAATCCGGCGTTTCTCTTCACGCTGAATATGGGCGTAATAGCGCTTGCGCAGGTCAATTTGTTCAGCAATATGCGCCTCTTCTGAAGGCACGACGTGGTCGTCTTCTACCAGGTCAATACAGTCGACCGGGCAGGGCGGAATACAGAGTTCGCAACCAGTACAAAGGTCAGTCAAAATGCTATGCATGAGCTTACCTGAACCAATAATCGCATCGACTGGGCAGGCGTTGATGCACTTGGTACAACCAATACATTCATCTTCACGAATAATCGCTTTCATACGTTGTGGACGACCATCACTTTGAATTGGCCAAACACTTTCTTCTGCTTTGAGTTTTGGGCGACCCAGTAATTCAGCCAAAGCATCGGCAACGGGTTGTCCGCCTGGTACACATTTATTGGCCTCTTCACCTTCACTTATGGCTTTTGCATAAGGGAGGCATCCATCTCGGTGGCCGCAAAGTCCGCATTGTGTTTGCGGCAACAGGGCGTCAATTTTTTGAATCAAGCTAATTTGAGTGTTCATGTATAACCGGGAGTGCTGGGCAAGCAGCGTGAAACAATGTGCTGGAGAGCAATACTAGCATGTTTTTACATAGAATTCCTGTGCGCAAAAATGGGACTAAAAATGCATTAATATCGGGCAAAATATTACATTGATATATATCTGAAAGTTATTTTATTTATAAATAAAAAGACTGAATAATTAAATTAAATATATGTTCTATATAGAAAATTGAAGTTTTTTTCAAAAAACTATTGCTGAATAGGTGCAAGTGATATTTAATGTTTTGCGCCAAAATATATCATTGATTGAAATTTTGACCAATTTTGATCCATTTTCTGCTGAGGATTAAGCGTTGAAATACAACAGCCTTAACGACTTCCTAAACTACGTTAAATCACGTGATCAACATCAACCAGAGTTTCTACAAGCTGTAGAAGAGGTAATGACTAGCCTTTGGCCATTCATTGAAAAGAATCCAGAATATGCTGATCATGGATTACTTGAACGTCTTGTAGAACCTGAACGTGCGATTCAGTTCCGTGTTTCATGGGTAGATGACAAAGGCCAAACTCACGTAAACCGTGCTTTCCGTGTACAGTACAACTCAGCTATTGGTCCATTTAAAGGAGGGATGCGTTTCCACCCTTCAGTGAACCTTTCAATTTTGAAATTCCTAGGTTTTGAACAAACTTTCAAAAATGCCTTGACTACATTGCCGATGGGCGGTGGTAAAGGCGGTTCAGACTTTGACCCTAAAGGTAAGTCTGAAGGCGAAATCATGCGTTTCTGCCAGGCATTAATCATCGAGTTGTACCGTCATCTGGGTTCAAATACTGACATTCCTGCGGGCGATATCGGTGTAGGCGGCCGCGAAGTGGGCTACATGGCAGGTATGATGAAGAAGCTCAGCAATGACACTTCATGCGTATTCACTGGTAAAGGCTTGACTTTCGGTGGTTCACTGGCTCGTCCTGAAGCAACGGGTTACGGTACGGTTTATTTCGCGGAAGAAATGCTGAAAACTCGTGACGATAGTTTTAAAGATAAAGTGGTGACTATTTCTGGTTCTGGTAACGTAGCTCAATACGCTGCTGAAAAAGCCATGTTCCTGGGTGCAAAAGTGGTTTCACTTTCTGACTCTGCGGGTACTGTATTCGTTAAAGACGGTTTCACTGAAGAACTTCTTGCTGAAGTGATGGAACTTAAAAACGTTCAACGTGGCCGTATTTCTGAGTTTGCGTCTAAACACGGTTTTGAATATATGGAAGGTCAACGTCCTTGGTCTATCAAGTGTGACATCGCGCTTCCATGTGCAACTCAAAACGAATTAGATGCAGACGATGCAGCTCAACTTCTTGCAAATGGCGTGATTTGTGTTGCTGAAGGTGCAAATATGCCGTCTACGCTTGAAGCAGTGGAAAAATTCGTTGAAGCGAAAATCCTTTATGCGCCAGGTAAAGCATCGAATGCAGGTGGTGTAGCGACTTCTGGTCTTGAAATGTCTCAAAATGCATTGCGTTTAGGCTGGACGTTTGAAGAAGTTGATGAACGTTTACACGCGATTATGAAAGAAATTCACCGTAACTGTGTGAAATACGGTACTAAAGAAGACGGTACTGTGAACTATGTTGATGGTGCGAACATTGCAGGCTTCGTAAAAGTGGCTGATGCTATGCTTGCTCAAGGCGTATTCTAAGTCTGACTTGGTTTAAGCTTTAAAAAAAACCGGGGCAAATGCTCCGGTTTTTTATGTCCTGAATAAACTATTTACTTAACAGTTGAGCGTTCAACGGTCATGTCATGGATATAAGCATATTTCGACTGATCTGCAGCAGGATGCTTGATTTCATAACGCTTGACCCGGATGATTTGTCGCTCATTGGGGTTATGGGTAAAATCTTCGATTTGATCATAGAATAAAGTCCAGTCTTTATCGACTTGGATTTTTATCCCGCTTTCACTGTATTTAACTTCCCGAACCTGTAAACAGTTTTGTGGGGCGACACCGCTACATGGCTTAGTTTCAGGTGAAATTTCCAGAAAAATGGTTTCAGCCTGAGTCTGATATTTGCTTTCAGGGGTCATGGTACCAGTGAAAACGTATTTCTGACCTGTCGCTGAAATGATGGTCAATGTTGGTTGTTGTGAATTTTTTAAATCTAAAATAAACGGTACTTTGCGGTTATTAAACAGATCTTTGGCAATGTTTTCTTGCTGCATGGAGGCGTCCGGACATGCCATTTGGGTTCCCATGAGGGGACCTGTCACGATCTGATTATTTTCAACTTTCCAGCTGCTGCCCATACCATTACAGCTGGTAGCAATGCTGAGGTGGCTTTGATCATCAAAATTCAGTACCAGTGGTTTAGGTGCAGTACCGGTACGGGTACTCCATTGATAAGAAGCTAAAGTCTGATCGGCTTTTTGTTGATGTAACACTGACATGGCAACATCTCCAGCTTTTTGAATATCGCCAGATTGACAGGCTGCGAGCATGAGAGGAAAAAGAGCCATTGCTAAAAGTTTAACTTTCATTTTAAAAGTACTTGGTTTTGAAGAATTTTTAATAGAATAACGTAAAGGTACTTAAAAAATATGGATACATTCTGGCGAATTCAGTAGCAAAATGTATCCATAACTATAATTTTGTTAATTATTAATGAAAAGTTATGAGTTGATGTGCATCAGTCAAAACGGTAAATATCCATGCCCAGAGAACCCATACTGAAACTGCTATGCACAATACTGAAACGATGCCCAGTCCCCATCGCAAAGAACAGGGGAGCAAAATGTTCTAAGGTCGGATGATTACGCTCTACATAAGGGATACTTTGCCAGTCCAGAACCGCAGCATAATCGCTGTGATTCATTTTGCTGACCACATAATTTCGAAAAGTCGATGCCCACTCGGGTACAGTAGCAGCTTCACCATGCCATGCCAATTCACGCAAGTTATGGGTAATACTTCCCGAACCGATCATTAATATTTGTTTTTCACGTAATGGTGCCAGGGTTTGACCAATTTTATAAATCTCCTCAGCAGACATGTTCATCGGTAAAGAGATTTCTACCACAGGAATATCAGCCTTGGGATACATATGCAACAATGGCATCCACACGCCATGATCACGTGGACGGGTGCTATTGGCATGTGCAGCAAAACCGGCACTGGCTAAAAGATGCAGAATGTCTTCTGCAAGCTCCGGTTGACCTGGTGCCGGATAGCGGATTTCATACAGCTCAGACGGGAAACCGCGGAAGTCATGCCAGGTTTCTGGACGAACGCTACTACTCACTTCAAGCGCATTACTTTCCCAGTGCGCAGACATCACAATAATAGCTTCAGGCTTAGGCAGATTTAAGCTCAATCGCTCCAGAGCAGGACCTACCTGTTCCGGATTTAGCGCCAACATGGGTGAGCCATGTGAAATAAATAAACCGGGTAAAGTTTGTAGATTCATGTTGATGCGCCTAATTTAAATAACATCGATTGAGGCTATGATGCCAAATAAAGAGAAATAGAATAAATACAATTTATATCAACATATTGTTCCTTTTTTAGAACAATAATGCACGGTCTGATCCAGTTGATGACTCAAGCTCAGGAATATGTTCGCTTTACACGATTTTGCCAGGCTCAAATCATCCCGTTCTGAACCTGCTTAACCCGCCCGGTGATAAGGATGATTATTGTTGATACTCATTGCGCGGTAGAGCTGCTCGATCAGCATGACGCGAACCATAGGGTGAGGCAGGGTGAGTTTGGATAAAGACCAGTGCCATGCAGCAGCTTTACGTACCGCTTCGGAGTGACCATCCGGACCGCCAATCGCCAAGACCACATCATTACCTTCCAGCATCCATTGTTTCATGGTCTCAGCCAGTTTTTCAGTACTGAATTCTTTACCGCCAACTTCAAGGGCAATCAGGGTTTCATTATGTTTTAGTGCATTCAGGATGCTTTCGCCTTCAATCTGGCGATATTTCAGGATATCGGCTTCAGAATCGTTTTTTCCGCGTTTTGCCATAGGTAATTCTATAATTTGGGTCTGCACAAAAGGCTGGATACGTTTGAAGTAATCTTCAAAACCGGTGAGCACCCAAGCTGGCATTTTTTGACCGATGGTAATAATACGGATTTTCATAAGATTCGATGATTTAAGACTCATCTTTATTATAAACGCTAAAACTGATTTTACTTGTTTTTGAGCAACAAATTGCAATTGAAAAGGCGTGCCAGATGCTGCTTTAATCTTCAGCAATGGATTGAATATGCATAAGAAGAGAGGACGATAATAAATGAGATTAAAAAGGGATAAAAATTTAGGCTTATGGTTGAGCACCTTCCTTTGCACTCTTTTGTTCAATACTTCAAGTTGGGCATTACCGAGCATATCACCCGCCAGTAGCGATAATTTAAAGGTCTATCTGGAGCAAATTATAGGTCAGCAGGGGCATCGTAATTATAAAAACTCACAAGAGCTACAACGCGTTTCTGCCTGGATTAAAGAACAGATGCGTTTGTTTGGCATACCCTGTCAGTATCAAAATTATTCGGTCAATGGTTTGGGTTATCGCAACGTAGTATGTACCTTAACCGCAGGTCATGCTGACAAAGTGATTGTCGGCGCGCATTATGATGTGTTTGGTGAAACTCAAGGTGCGGATGATAATGCTTCTGGAGTAGCAGGGGTGATTGAAACCGCACGCATACTGTCACAGCAGAAATCGCAACTGCCATATAATGTTGAATTCGTATTTTATACCTTGCAGGAGCCGCCATTTTTCAAGACCGAACATATGGGTAGTTTTGTACATGCAAAATCCATCAAGGCTCAGAAAGATCACATCCGCGGCGTTTATATTTTAGAGATGATCGGGTTTTTTGATGAAAATCTGGTACAGGAGTATCCTGCCGGCCTGAAATGGGTTTATCCGCAACATGGTAACTTTATTGCGGCTGTCAGTAATTTGCAGTCGTATGATTTGGGTACAAAATATTGTGAATCCATGCGAATACTGAAGCGCCTGGAGTGTCAACGACTGGTTGCACCGTCTTTTATCACGGGGATGGAGTTTTCAGATCATCTCAATTACTGGAAGCTGGATATTCCCGCCATGATGATTACAGATACGGGGCATTTTCGTAACAGGGACTATCACAGTGCCAAGGATACCTTGAAAACTTTAAATATTGCCAAAATAGCTAGTGTCATAGATGGTTTGGCTTATAATTTAATAATTCAAGCTGATGAATAAGAACACATAAAAAACGCAGTCCCCTAATGAAATATTGGGACTGCGATCAAAAGGTCATCCACCTGGAGATGTAGATGACCATTCATATAACTTATTAATAACTTTTTAAGTAGAAATAAATCAGAAACCTATAGTGCATCTGTATCTATACCATATTAAATGGGGATGAGCTGCTGATTTTTCAAGCTGATTTGTTATGAATATGGTAAAAATTTTACACAAAAAAGAGAGCCGAAGCTCTCCTCTTTTTGTAGCAAAATGCAATTAATGACGCGCTGCTTTACCTTCTGCAATTGGTTTAACAATCGGTGCTTTCACCAAAGGTTTTGGTGCTTCCACCAAGGCTAATGGCAAAATCTCATCGATGCTTTTCACGGTCTTAATTTCAAGGCCGGCTTTAACATTTTCTGGAATTTCCACCAAGTCACGAGCGTTCTCTTGAGGGATGAATACCAGTTTAATACCACCGCGATGTGCAGCTAAAAGTTTTTCCTTCAAGCCACCAATGCGCATTGCACGACCGCCCAGATTGGTTTCACCGGTCATGGCAATATCAGCACGTACTGGAATGCCTGTGAAAGCTGAAACCAGTGCCGTAGTTAAGGCCAAACCTGCAGATGGACCATCTTTCGGTGTTGCGCCTTCAGGTAAATGCACATGAATATCGGTTTCTTCAAATCTTGAAGCCTCAATACCCAAGGCATCGGCACGGGTGCGGACGACCGTCATTGCAGCGGTAATGGATTCTTTCATCACATCACCGAGTGAACCAGTGGTAATGAATTTACCTTTACCTTTTACCGCAGCAACTTCAATCGAAAGCAATTCACCGCCAACTGAAGTCCAAGCCAAGCCATTGACACGACCGACTTGCGCTTCTTCTTCCGCCATACCGAAGTCGAACTTGTGTACGCCCAAGTAATCAGACAGGTTTTCAGTAGTGACATCGATATGCAAGTTTTTGGCTTTTTTGCTGACCGCTTCTTTCACCACTTTACGGGCAATTTTTGACACTTCACGTTCCAGGCTACGCACACCGGCTTCGCGAGTATAACGACGCACGATGTCACGAATCGCTTCTTCATGAATGGTCAATTCTTTTGCACGTAAACCGTTGTCCTTAATGGCTTTAGGAACCAGATAACGTTCGGCAATATTGACTTTTTCCTCTTCGGTATAACCCGGCAGACGAATCACTTCCATACGGTCTAAAAGAGCCTCAGGAATATTCATGCTGTTTGCAGTACAGATGAACATCACTTCAGACAGGTCAAGATCAAGATCGAGGTAGTGATCGTTGAACTTACTGTTTTGTGATGGATCCAGTACTTCAAGCAAGGCAGAAGCAGGGTCGCCACGGTAATCCTGTGCCATCTTGTCAATTTCGTCGAGCAAGAACAGTGGATTCTTCACGCCAACTTTTGTCAGTGATTGCACGATTTTACCCGGCATCGCACCAATGTAAGTACGGCGGTGACCACGAATTTCCGCTTCGTCACGTACGCCACCTAGGGCCATACGCACAAATTCACGACCTGTAGCTTTGGCAACCGACTCACCAAGTGAAGTTTTACCTACCCCTGGAGGACCAACCAGGCAAAGAATCGGACCTTTGAGCTTTTTCACACGAGATTGTACTGCAAGATATTCCACAATACGGTCTTTGACTTCATCTAAACCGTAGTGATCGGCATCTAAAATCTCTTGTGCTTTCGCCAAATTGATGCTGACTTTGCTGGCTTTATTCCAAGGCGTATCTAAAATCGCCTCGATATAGTTGCGCACCACAGCAGCTTCACTTGAAGCAGGTTGCATGGCTTTGAGCTTACGGAATTCAGATTCGGCTTTTTTACGCACGTGTTCCGGTAAATCGGCTTCTTCCAGACGACGTTCAATTTCTGCGATATCATCTTCAGCACCGCCGTTCATGTCGGAAAGTTCGCGCTGAATCACCTTCATTTTTTCATTCAGGAAATATTCGCGCTGGTTTTTCTCCATCTGGCGTTTTACCGAGTCATGCAAGGTTTGTTCAATCTGCTGTTCTTCAGACTGTTGCAACAAATAAGTCATGAGCTCAGTCAAATGTGCTTCAAAGTCATCCTGTTCCAGGAACTTTTGCTTGATATCGATATTCAAGGGCACACGGGTGGCCACAAAGAACAACAGTTGCAACAAGTCATCGATTTTATTTGCAGCAGTAACCAATTCACGTGCATTACGTAATTTGGCTTCTGCATACTGGGCAAATAAAGTTCGCAGTTCTTGCACACGCGTTGCTTGAGAGTCAGCTGCAACATTGACCGTCATTGGGCTGAGTGCATGTTCGGCTGATAAATATTCATCATGGTCGATGATTTTCACCAGTTTAGAACGGTGTAGACCCTCAATAAGTACTTTTATACAGTTTTCATCATTTTCATGATTCACAACTTGCACAATCTTCGCGACAGTACCGTATTGATATAAGTTGTCGTGATCAATTTCTTCTGTAAGAGAATCTTGTTGTGCAACTACAAATACGAGATTGTCACTGTTACGGGCCACGTCAACTGCTTTGATCGATTTTTCACGACCTACAAATAACGCAATTTGCATGTGTGGATAAACCACCACATCACGTAGCGCTAAAAGTGGTAATACGCTTGGAACCTGTGTATCTAAGGTTTCTTGATTCATAATAATTTCAGACATGGGCACTCCTAATGAGTAACAACAGTGTTGCCATGTTTTTATAGTGATGGGTATTTTAAAAAATACAAGGGCAGGGCAAATGAAAATGTATAAAAAATGAGTAAATGTGTGATTTTAAAATATTTTTGTCAGTCAAAAATACCCATTCAATGCTTAAAGTGTAGATATTTTGCAGGGGTAAGTAAGGCATCGAGAGGTTGATCCCAGACTTCACGATGTAAAGGCTGCTGGATCAGCTGAAAGTCATGTGCAATACCAAGCCGATAGGGTTTATGGGGGGCACTGGCCAGGGTTTTATCATAGAAACCGCCGCCCATTCCAATGCGGGTACCGTGAATATCACAGGCCAGCAAAGGCATGATTAAAAAATCCAGCGTCGAAACATGCAGGCCACGCCCGGCCATAGGCTCTTTCATGCCGAGTGGATGATATGAAAATTGATTGTTTCGGTATTGTTGTTGCGTGATTTTGACCCAGTGCAATTGCTGATTCATGGTGCAAATCATCGGCAGATAAACCTGTTTATGCTGTTTAAAGCAGTATTCAATGATTTTTTGGGTATGGATTTCACCAAAGGCATTCAGATAGATGCCGATTTTTTTGGCATGCTGAAAAGATTTTAGCCGGATCAGTTGCTGAAGTACTTTTTGTTGCGCCTGTTTTTGTTGAAAGCTGGAAACGGCTCTGCGCTGATGTCGAAGTTGCTTGCGTAAAACTTTTAAATCCACTGACATCTGTTATAGATTCCCAAAAAATATATACATTTTCATCATAAAAGCAGTTTAACTGTTTTTCAGCTCTTTCAAAATCGGGCAACAGCTTTCATTTGTCGTTTTACATTCATCTACCCAACTGCTTAAACGGGTTTTGAGTGCCTGTAATTCCTGAATCCTTTGATCAATTTTTTCCAATCGTTGCTCAATGACATGTCGCACCTGTTCACGGTCTTCGAGTTGAAGTTGCAGTAATTCCTGTATTTCACTGAGTTGCAAGCCTGCATCTTTGCCTTTTTGAATAAAGCTTAAGGTTTCAATATCTTTGTCATTGTAATAACGGTAACTCTGCGTGGATTCAGGTACGCGCATTAAACCGATGCGTTGATAATAGCGAATGGTTTCGACGTTGATATGACAGTGTTTGGCCAGTTTTCCGATAGTGAGCATAAAATATCCTCAAATGACTTGACTCTGTACTTAGGTACAGACTTTATGCTAACACAATGCAAGAATAAAATAGGTGAGTCGGATGAATGAGCAACAAAAATCTGCCTGCTGTGCAAAACAGGATTCAGTCCTTGAATTAGTGAAAGTTGATCCAGTCTGTGGGATGAACGTTTCGGAAAGTTCAGCACATTATTTTGAATATCTGGGGAAAAAATATTTATTTTGTTGTGATGGCTGCAAACAAAAGTTTATTAAAAATCCTGAAGCTTACCTTCAAGAAACCACGCCTAAATCAGGCTGTGGCTGTGCAAATAAAGCTAAAGTTGTAGCGGCCTCATCTTCATGTTGTGGTAGTCAAAAAGCTGAGTCACAACAGTATATTGATCCCGTCTGTGGTATGACCGTGACGGATTTATCCAAGCCGCATAACGAATATTTAGGACAAAGTTATTATTTTTGCGGTCAGGGCTGTTTGAATAAATTTCAGGCCAATCCAGAACAGTATTTAGAAAAACATAAATCTAAAACTTCGGGCTGCGGCTGTGCATTTCAATTAAAAACAGATGAAAAAAAATCTTGCTGCGGTTCTCAAAATCAACCACCCGTAGCGCAATCATTAGGCTGTTGTGCGGGAAATAAAGCACAAACCGTAGAGCAGGTGAGTGAAACAATAGTTGATCCGGTTTGTGGCATGCAGGTTAAAACGGATTCTAAATGGCATAGCCAGTTTGAATCAAAAGATTATTATTTCTGTTCAGAACGCTGTCTGAATAAATTTACCCAGCAACCTGAACAATATCTACAAACTCCGCAAACAGCATCCTCCTGCTGTGCTTCAACAGCAAAAGTGGCAGTTGAAGAAAAGAAATCCAGCTGCTGTGGCGGAACTCATCCTGCATCATCACCTCATTCTGAGGTCGATCCTGTCTGTGGCATGTCGGTAGACACTTCAACCGATTTAAAAACTGATTATTCGGGTAAAACTTACTATTTTTGCAATCCGTCTTGCTTGGAAAAGTTTAAAGGAGACCCTGAATTTTATTTGCTTCCAGCAGATCAGCGACCTGTGCCGGAAGGTGCTGCTGACATGGATTATACCTGTCCCATGGACCCTGAAATTGTGCAGAAAGGGCCTGGAACTTGTCCAATCTGCGGTATGGCTTTGGAACCTATGCAACCTAGTTTGAATGATGCACCCAATCCTGAACTGGTCGATTTCAGTCATCGTTTCTGGATGACGTTGCCACTGACTTTAATTGTGTTTGTATTGGCCATGGGGTCGCATATTCATGCCTTTATTCCGCAGCATATTCAGCCGTGGATTGAACTGGTACTGTCTATTCCCGTCATCCTTTGGGCAGGCAAGCCATTTATTGAACGTTGCTGGATTTCCTATAAAACCCGTAACCTGAACATGTGGAGCCTGATTGGTGTCGGGGTGCTGGCGGCATTTATTTACAGTGTTGTGGCAACAGTTTTTCCATCCCTTATCCCGATGCAGGCCAAAACTGGTCATGGGGTTGCAGTGTATTATGAAGCAGCTTGTATGATTGTGTCCTTAAGTTTGCTCGGACAAATCATGGAACTGAAAGCCCGCGCCAAAACTGCAGACGCACTTAAATCCTTGCTGAAACTGCAACCGCATACTGCAAAACTGGTGCAGCATGATCAGGTGGTGGAAGTGGATGTGAGTATGGTGAAACAGGGCGATATCTTGCAGATTTCTTCAGGGGATCAAATTCCGCTCGATGGCATTGTGATGGAAGGCAAAACCTATGTTGATGAAGCGATGATGACGGGTGAACCTGTGCCGGTGAAAAAAGAACTTGATGACCGGGTGATTGGGGGGACGGTGAACCAGCAGGGCAGTATTCGTATTCAAACCACAGCTGTAGGTGCCAATACCACTTTGGCTAAAATGATTCAGACCGTGGCCGAAGCACAGCGCTCCAAAGCGCCGTTACAAAAACTTGCCGATGTATTTGCCAAATATTTTGTGGTGACTGTTTTAGCGATTAGTGTGTTGACCTTTATGGCATGGATGCTCTTTGGCAAGGCGCAATTTGATCTGGCGCTGATGTGTGCAGTGGCTGTACTGATTATCGCCTGTCCATGTGCCTTAGGTCTGGCAACCCCGATGTCGGTGATGGCAACCACAGGTCGTGCAGCGCAAAAAGGCGTGCTGTTTAAAGATGCGGAAGCCATAGAAGCTTTGAGCAAAGTCACCACTTTAATTGTCGATAAAACCGGGACCTTGACCGAAGGTAAACCAAGTCTGAAAGAGATTAAACTGCTTTCAGATACAGTTCAACAAGCGCAAGTGGAACAATGGATTGCCTCGATTGAGCAATATTCAACCCATCCGATTGCCCAGACTTTAACCAAGCTTGTTCCGAATAATCAACTGATTAAAGTCAATGATTTTGAAGATGTCACTGGTTTTGGGGTGAAAGGTCAAATTGATGGTCAAACCCTGTATGTGGGCAGTCAAAAGCTGATTGATCAATTGGGTTTGCAGCTGCCTAAGCATATTCAGACACAGCTGGATGCACAACGCGAGAGCGGTAATGTGATTAGCTTTCTGGCCAATGAGCAGCAAGTTCTGGCTTATATCTCGATTCATGATGCGATCAAACACAATGCCCATCAGGTGATTGATCAACTGATGGCCGATGGTATTGAAGTGGTGATGGCGACTGGTGACCACGAGCAGAATGCCAAACTGGTCGCGGCTGAGCTGGGGATTCAGCAGGTTTATGGCAACTGTACCCCGACTGAAAAATTAGATCTGGTAAAAAAATATCAGGCTCAAGGAAAAGTTGTGGCGATGGCTGGCGATGGTATTAATGATGCACCGGCACTTGCCCAGGCCAATGTGGGGGTGGCAATGGGCAATGGTACCGATATTGCCAAACAGACGGCTCAAGTGACTTTGGTCAAAGGGGATATCCGCGGTGTGGCGGATGCCATTCATATGGCAAAGTTAGGTGTGAAGAATATGAAGCAGAATCTGGCCTTTTCCTTTGTCTATAATGGCTTGGGTGTGCCCGTGGCAGCGGGTATTTTTTATCCCCTCACCGGACTGCTGTTGACCCCGATGCTTGCAGCGGTTGCCATGTCGCTCAGTTCATTGTCAGTAGTCATCAATGCTTTGCGGCTGCAAAAGTCTAAATAACTGAATGTCAGAAATTAAGTGATATACCCAAGATGAAAATCTTGGGTATTTTTTTGCATAAAATATTGATGAATATGGCGGAGAATGAAATGAAATTTAAAAACGAAAATTCTTTAAAATGTAAAATAGATGAATAAGTATTGTAATAAATGACACTTAGAATAATAAGAAAAAACACTCCGAAGATGCCGCTGCATGTCGTTACCCTGAACCCGAAGAAGTTCAAGGTGGACGCGACGCATACTTGCTGGGTTTCCCATTCGAAGATGGGCATACACTCTAAATATGCAGAACACAATCCGTAGATTTAAGTATCGGCAGGGATATAGACGCGCTGGCGAACACCTCAGAGATAGAGTAAGTATAACCAATAATGAGGTGTTGGCAAATCCTCAATGTGCAACAACTGTAAAGTTAAATCACAAATGTTGATAGTTTATTCAATTTAATAGGAAATTAAACCAAATCATTGAGGTCTTCTAAAATAGTCGCCAGCAAGCGATCACAATGTGCATACTCTTGCAAGGATTTGTTCATTGAAAGCACTTCCTGCATCAATTCAAGTGCAACCATAATAATCAGTTTACTCGGCTCAACACGGGGTGCTTTACGGCGAAAATCATCATATTTTTCATTTAACAATTCAGCTGCACGTTCTAAACCAGCTTTTTCCTTTTCTGTGGTTGCTAAACGAAAATTATGACCCAGCACACGCAGTTCAACGGCAATTTGTTCACTCATGATTAAATATCCTCATTTGCATCGGCTGGGTGAGCAAGCTGTTGAATTTCTTGCGCATGCTGATCTTGAGCAGTACCTAAAATTGCAAGACGCTGAATAATGGCTTCAACTTTGGCTTTAGCATGTTCATTTTTTTGTAACAATCTTTCACGTTCCTGTTGCATTCCCTTAATTTCCTGTTGAGCAACACGGTGATCATTTTGCATTTTTTCTTTAATGACACGTAATTCATTACGTTCAGCCAGAATTTCCTGAAAACGGTTTTTAAGATCGGTACAACTTTTTTCCAAACGGCTATAGCGGTCTGCTAAAGCGGCTGCATCACTATTCAGTTGCTTGAATTGCGATTGGGTTTCGCTTAATTGCTCACTCAGATTATCTATTTCTTCTTGTTTTTGAGTGATGATGCCATTTTTTTGCACAATTTGGGCATGATAGTGCTCATTGGAATCTGCTTTTGCAGCATTAAGTGCAGCATTTTCACTTTCATAATGCGCAAGTCGCGTTTTTAAAACGCCAATATGCGCCTGTAGACGCTGTAATTCTTCTAACATATCGTGGTCGCACAGTATCGCAAACAAAGGTAATATATAAGAAGTATAGAGATTGGATAAGCGAATGCAAGACGATATTTCAGGTTGGTCGGAATGGCACCACAATTTTTCAAAAATTGAAGAGATTTCAAGCCCAAGTGAGTTACATGGGTTGCTAACGGGTATTGTTTGTGTAACTCAGGCACCGACCGGTGATGAATGGCAACAAATTTTAGCCACGCTTGAAATTCCTGCGCTAGAGCAGCAGATTTTAGAGATATTAACTGATGAAGCAGAAGATATTGCCCATGCTTTATCTGAAGATGAACTCGACTATTTACCTTTGCTTCCGGATGATGAACACGTTCTTGTGGATCGTGTACAAGCATTGGCGGACTGGTGTGCCGGTGTGGTACTGGGATTTGGTCTGGCATCAGGACATATCCGTCCGGATGAAATGGAGCTGATTGAACATCTGCAAGATGTGGCAGCTGTTGAATTTGATGAGTCGGATGATGACGAAGAAGGCGAAGAAAGCTATCAGGAACTTTACGAATTTGTGCGCTTGATTCCTGTCAGTCTGTCATTGGGTCGTAAAAAAGTGGAAATTGCAGAAACTCCATTGCTGCAAAATATTCAGCCACAGTTGCAAAAAAATAGCGCGACTACAGAAGCCAGCAGTGTTGTTGAAATGTTTACCCCGCATCGTCCGAGCTAATTCGGACGATTGTGTTCAAGAACAGACCCTTTAAAAGTTATCACCTCCTCATAAAAGACAAAAGTACACTTAATGATGAAACTGACTCAAGCAGATTTTCAGGAACGTCGTGACCGCCTGGCAGAAGAAATGGGTCCGCACAGTATTGCAATTATTGCCACCAGTCCGGTTGCCATGCGTAACCGTGATGCGGATTATAAATTCCGTGCAGACAGCAGCTTTTTCTATCTGACCGGCTTTGCAGAGCCTGAAGCAGTGGCGGTGATTGAAACTTTTGAATCGATTGATGAAGGTTATACCTATAGTCTGTTCTGCCGTGAACGTAACCGCGAGATGGAAATCTGGAACGGTTACCGTGCCGGTGTAGACGGTGCAGTGGATGATTACGAGGCAGATGAAGCCTATGCGATTGACCTGCTGGATGAAGAAATTATCGAGAAACTGCACAATAAACAAAAACTGTTTTATCGCATTGGTCATCAGGCCGATTTTGATGCACGTGTAGCGAAATGGATTGCTAAAGCCAATGGTGAATCACGCAAAGGTACTTCTGCACCCGCACATGTGATTCAGCTGGATCGAATTGTCGATGAAATGCGTCTGCATAAATCTGAAAAAGAAATCAAGTTGATGCAACTTGCATCAGATATTTCGGCAGAAGCGCATACCCGTGCCATGCAAACGGTGAAACCGGGCATGATGGAATATGCACTGGAAGCAGAATTGAATTACATTTTTGGTAAAAATGGCTGTGTGCCTTCCTATAATAGTATTGTCGGTGGTGGTGCTAATGCCTGCATTTTGCATTATGTGGAAAATGACAAAGCCCTGAAAGATGGTGATCTGGTGCTGATTGATGCGGCTTGCGAATATCAGCTATATGCCTCAGACATTACCCGTACTTTTCCGGTTAACGGCAAGTTTAGTCCTGAACAGAAGGCCCTATATGAGCTGGTGTTAAAAGCACAAGTGGCTGCGATTGATGCGGTACGTATTGGCAACTCTTATAAGGAACCGCACAATGTGGCGGTACGTATTTTGGTTCAAGGTTTGCTTGAACTTGGCTTGATGCAAGGTGATATTGAGGAAATTATCGAAAAAGAAACTTTCCGTCAGTTTTACATGCATGGTACCGGACACTGGTTGGGTATGGATGTGCACGATGTCGGTTCATATAAACAGGATGGCGAATGGCGTGCCTATGAAGAGGGTATGGTGGTGACGGTTGAACCGGGTTTGTACATTGCACCAGATGATGAAACTGTCGATGCCAAATGGCGTGGTATTGGTATCCGCATTGAAGACGATGTGGTCGCTACCGAAAATGGGCCACTGGTGCTCACCAAAGATGTGGTCAAAACAGTAGAAGATATTGAAGCCCTGATGGCAAAAGCCAAAGTAGCCTAAGCGATTTTTAGGATGAAAAGCCGATCAGATGATCGGCTTTTTTATTAAAGATATGGTCTGATTAGAGCATGATTTTTAGATTTTTCTATAAAAATCAATCTTACAATTGTGGTGTATATAATCGATGTAACTATTGCTCGTTATAACAAATTCCAGATCAATTAGCTTGTTTGACGGTTCTTGATTTTCTTGCGACGAGATTAAAAAATTTCAATATTTGATGTAATTCGGGTGGATATGCATTAAATGCGAAAAATGATTTTATTTACGTTTATCTCGAATAACTTAAATAAAACCAACCCAGTTAAAATTTAAAGTTTAAAAACTGACACGAATTCAACATATAAAATCGGTTTTTAGCATCAAAGCAACATATTAAATCTGCTTTTCTTCAGATAATTCCTCTGATCCTTAAATAAACTAAAGAACAGTGGGAGAAAAATGATGAGATTAAATACTATCGACTGGATTGCTTACGCTTTGGCGATTATTGGTGGCCTGAACTGGGGCTTAATTGGTGCATTCGATTTCAATTTAGTCGCTGCTATTTTTGGTGAAATGAGCGCTCTATCTAGGATTATTTATATCTTGGTCGGCTTGTCGGCACTATATCTGATTTATACAGGAACGAAATTAGGCAAAACAGTACATCATGAGCCTCAGACAAGAGTGGTACGTTAGCAGACTAAATACAAAACTCAATTAGAAACTTCATGAAGGCGATTTTTCTGTAATTTATCTTCATCGAGCGTAAGACCCCCACCGACAGTCAGGTGGGGGATATAAGCGAGTGGCGATAGCCATAAAAAATCAAATATCGCCTTTATTACAGTGCTTTATTTTGCTATAATTCACCCATAT
>NZ_VPCP01000033.1:0-33985 GCF_013418145.1 Acinetobacter sp. YH12201
TGTTCAAATGGCTATTCTACGTTTGATTGGTTTTGGAAAAAAAGAAGAATTTAAGAAAGTGCTAGCAATTTTAAGAAAGAAAAAGCCTGATAGGACAAGGATCCTATGAAATTTGTCGTGTACAGAGGTAAATTTTATATGATGAGTTCAATAAGAACAGGAAGTTCTGCAAAATAATAATAACAAACAAGCACAAGGACTGTCAGGTACGACAGGAGTTATAACGAGCGAACCCATACGAAAAAGCCCGACAGGATGTCGGGCTTTTTTATTGTTGACTATAGCTAAGTTCTCAAATATTTAATACACTATAAGACATGGGATATTCAAAAGATTTTAAAGACAAAGTCATAGAAATTATGGCAAGAGATCAACTGTCAGTACGTAAAGCTGCTCAACATTTTGGGGTATGCACGCGTACGATACAGCTATGGAAAAAATCAACCGAGATTAAACCAATTCCAGGTCGTCCAGCTAAAATCAGCAAAGAGCAAATATTGAAGGATGTTGAACAATATCCTGATGATTATATTAGTGAACGGGCAGAACGTTTTGGTGTCAGTACCCATGCAGTATTCAATGCGCTACATGCCGCAGGAATATCGCGTAAAAAAAGACGTTAAAGCACCCTAAAGCAGATCAAAATCAACGTCGGCAATTTCAGAACCTGATTGAATATTTAGAACAACACTTACCACTGGTGTATATCGATGAAAGTGGTTTTCAAAGCGAAAGTACGAGATTGTATAGTTATAGCCCTCAAGGAACGAGGGCTGAAGGTGAATTTAACTGGCAGTTAAAAAATTGTAGCAATGCGATCGGTGCATTAACTGAGAATAGATTGCTGACAGTTGGAGTATTTGATTGTTCAGTGAATACTGAGGTATTTGAATGCTGGATTGAACAGGATTTATTACCGAAGCTGAAAGAAACCAGTGTTTTAATTATGGATAATGCGACCTTTCATAAAGGGAAAAGACTTCAAGAATTGGTACGCTGTGCAGGCCATTACATTGTGTGGCTTCCTAAATATAGCCCGGACTTAAATCCAATAGATGAACGATATATCGTGCAAGGTGGTCACGAGTAAAGTCGATTAGAAATAAGTTCCGAATAAAAGACATTGATGAATTATTCAAAAAACATTGTGATAGTTTATTTAGTATTTAGCTATAATTAATGTGTAATAAGGGTTGTTACCAAACTTAACGGTCTTCCAGATGGCAAACGTAATCGACAATATCATCCGTGATAATTTTAAATTGGGTTTTTTTAGGCACATAAAAAGATTCACCAGCATGATAGGTTTGGCTCTCTGTATTGTTGCCAATTTGAACCAAACACCTCCCTGAAACAATTTCTATGCGTTCAGCGACCACAGTTTCAAAAACCAGAGGACGCTCTGTGGGCAGAATCACACCTAAGGTTTTTTTTCTTCCACCTGTTAACTCAATCACATGACTGATAGAACAGCCATCAAAAAGGATGTTTGATTTTTTCTGGACAGAGACAAAATTGAACTGGGTAGACATACCTTGCTCCTTAAATTATTTTTGTTGTTGGTTTTTTTGTTCTTTATGCAGCTAATATTTATTTTTATAAAGTATACGAATGAATCTTTTTATATGTTTTGGTCATCGTATTGTATAAATTTTACAAAAATAGAAGCTTTACAGGGTGCTATAAAAACCTATCCATACCATTAAAATTTTAGACACGTGTTGTAAGCTAAAACTCACAAGGAAGGAGGTTTATTTCTAGGGCGTGTCCTCATTTGGCTTTGCACCAAATAAATATGCAGGCTATACGGATCATAGATTTATAATTGCGTGCTAGTTTATCAAATCGAGTTGCAATAGCACGGAAATGTTTTAATCTCGCAAAAGCATTTTCAACTAAATGTCTTAATTTATATAGATATTTATCAAATTCCTTATTCGATCTCTTACTGTTTGATCTCAACGGAATAATGGGAATCATATTCTTGTTCTTGGCACATATTCTAATGTGCTCAGCATCATACCCCTTGTCAGCAATGAGATAAGTTGCCTCGCCTACAATATCAATCAGTTGTTTTGCAACTTGACTGTCGTGGACGTCACCCCCAGTGATTTTAAAATCAATCGGTAATCCATTCGCGTCGGTTGCAAGATGTATTTTTGTTGTTCGTCCACCGCGTGATTGTCCAATTGCTCTTTCGAAACCATGCCGAGCTCCACTTGCATGTTGATGCACGCGTATGTAGCTTCCATCAATGAATACCCATTCCTGATCCAGAATGCCTCGTAATCTAAAAAAAATTTATCCCATAATCCCTTACTTGCCCAGCGATTAAAGCGATTGTAAGCAGTTTGCCAAGGGCAAAGTTCTTGAAGAATATCACGCCATGTCGCACCCGTACGTAGTTTCCATAAGATAGCTTCCATGATATTTCTACTGTTTTTTGAACAGTAACAACCGTGTAATCGCATAGTATCTTGAATTTGCTGCCAAATATCATCGGTGAGAAGAGTACGTGCCATTGGAAAAATATAGAAATGAAAAGAGCTTAAAGGAGGATTTTAAGTATTTAAAAACAATTCTTCAAATGAGGACACGCCCTAATATTTTTAGATTTATTTTTTGGATAGAAAAGTTTTTTAAAAACAGTCTATTGTAAAGGAGTAAGACATATATAAATAATACCCTGCCTATAAAAGCCTAAAAACACATATTGATGAGATGATATCTACAAAGAAATCACTTTATTCTGCTGATGAAATATAAAAGCTTAAAAAAATTAGACTGGTCTTTGCAATAAACAATGATCTGGCACAAAAAATTGTTCAGATCAGCAGTGTCATCGACAATCATCCCGTGCTGAACATTTTATTGATGCAATTCGTGTGGGTCTCCGAAACCTTCTGCCGATTTTTATCGGAATCAAAGCTTATCCTTTGGGAAAATATGTACTGCTGAATTTGCTTGCCTGCTTTATCTGACTCTTTGTGATAGTGAGTGTCGGATTAGTGGCGGATTGTAGAAGATTCACTGGTTACATGTATTTTGGGCAAAAATACTGCCTTATCATAAGGATATTTATATTGTTCTTGCTGTGGTGGGCTGTATTTTACTGGTGCGGATGATTTATGCCTTGCTCATGCATCATAAACATTCACCTTAAAATAGGCATAAAAAAAGCCCACCTTAGAGTGAGCTTGAATGATGAATCTTTCAATTAAATATAGTAACTGGTTTTGGTCATCAGTTTGGAAATAGCGGTCATGGTAATACGGACCGGTATTGGCAAATCTACACCGCCAGCCTTCAGTGCCGTATCTCGATGATGCAATTCATCTTCATTCATTTGCACCAGTATTTTACGTGAACGTTCATCCTGTTCAGGTAACTGACTGATATGATGCTGTAAATGCAAGCTCACCTGACGTTCGGTTTCTGCCACAAAACCAAGGCTATATTTATCCCCGGCAATACCGGCAATCGCACCCATGCCAAAAGACAGGCCATACCACACCGGATTCAGCAAACTGGTATGGCTATCCAATTCCTTTAAGCGGTTTTCACACCAGGCCAAATGATCCTGTTCTTCAATTGCAGCCTGTTCCATTTCACGGCGTACATTCGGGAGTTTGGCTGTTAATGCCTGACCATGATAAAGCGCCTGAGCACACACTTCACCGCTATGATTGACCCGCATTAAACCGGCCACATGGCGTGCTTCACTGACACCGAGTTTGGTTTCAACCTCATTCCCCGGGTTTTCACGGTGTGCAGAGGTTGTGCCCGGAACCAGGCTGCGTAGTGCCTGGTCAAATGAATGAATAAATTTGTCAATACCGGTATATTGGCGCATAAAATTAATCCTCTAAAGCATCTTGTTGCTGTGCTGCAAGCATGGGCTTGAGCTTAAACAAGAGCCATGTAGTGAAAATGGCGCTTAGAATCGCTGTGATACTAAAAAGTATTTTAATATCAATCTTAAGCACACTTAAGATGATAATAGAAAATATAGCAGAGGATACCATGAATACGGCATTGAGAATGTTGTTTGCAGCAACTACACGTGCGCGATGTGATGGCGGCGAAAAAGCCTGCATCATGGCATAAAGCGGTACGATATAAAAACCGCCACTAATCCCAAGTAATGTCACAGCAAGCATGACATGGTAATAACTCCAGCCTTGGGTAAAAACATCTTTCAAGCTGAGTAATTCACCACTACGTTCTGGCACAAAAGCCAAACTCGCTGCCAGATAAAAAGCAAATACGGTTAAGCCAATCGCTCCAATGGGAACCATTTTCAAATTGACTTCTGTACCGCCAATTCTGCGGCACAACAATGAACCGACGCCAATCCCGACAGAGAAGAACGTTAATAGCAGGCTGACTACATTTTCAGAAGCATGCAGGTTTTGTTGAGTCAGCTGCGGAATTTGGGTGAGATAGGTTGCGCCATAAAACCAGTACCAGGAATTGCCGAGTAAAATCAGGAACACCATTGGTAAACTTTTGGCATAACCCAGAGTTTGAAAGCTGGTTCTAAAAAAGTTCCAGTCAATGTGTACGTCTGGTGAAGTCACTTTTTGCTTTAATACGAAACGACTGGAAAAATATCCCAGCAAGGCAATCGTCACAATCGTTAAGCTGATCCACAACAAATTGCCGTCCGAGGCAGAAATGACCGCACCGCCTAAAATCATCCCGACTAAAATGGCAATTGAAGTTCCTGACTGAAATAAGGCGTTTCCGGACATCAATTCATTGGGCTTTAAAATTTCTGGCAAAATGGCATATTTGATTGGCCCGAAGAAAGTCGAGTGAGTACCCATTAAAAATAAAGCCACCAATAAAAGCCACAAATGACCGAGTAAAAAACCCGCCGAGCCAATCAGCATAATCACGATTTCGAGAATCTTGATACCCCGTACAAGTTGTGAACGTTCGTATTTGTCGGCAATCTGTCCGGCTGTGGCAGAGAAAATGAAATAGGGTAAAATAAACAACAAGGCTGCAAGGTTATTCAGTGTGCTTACGCTGGCAGTTTGCTGGTTAATCCAACCATAGGTAATGACCAGTAACAAGGCTTGTTTATACACGTTGTCATTCAGGGCACCAAAAAATTGAGTGACAAACATCGGTAAAAACCGGCGTGTGCCTAAGAGATGTTCATTTTTTTCCATGGTTTGTGGACTTCATTAAGTTTTATTAAGAAATGTGAGCATTTGGTAAAACACTATAAAAATCATGTATGATGTTTTTAACCTATACTTTAGTGAAAATTCCAATAGATTTGAGTTTGTTAGCGAGCTTTCATTGGGCATTTCCATTACAAATATTATATGAGTTTAGAGTTTTTTATGCTTTCGAAACTGAATTTTAAAAAGACGACGCTTACTTTAAGCGTCAATTCCATTTTACAGTGGAACAATGAGCATAAACGATTCGGACTCAGTATTTTACTCATGTTACTGGCTCAACACAGTTTTGCACAAGTGACTCAGCCAAATAGCATCATCACTGAAGCAGAATTTCAGCAACAACTCAAAAATGAAGCTATTCAGCAGGGTGTGGGCAGCAGTGCAGAACTGGAAAAACCAGAAAACATTCAGCAAACCCCGACTGAACCTGATAGCCTGAAAATGCTGGAGCAGCAAGAACAGGCAACCCAGCCTCTGGAAGAATTCAAGCCGATTGAATTTGAAGATCTGGAAGAACTGCCGATCACCCCTGTCAATGCAGAAATGGCAAATGAAATTTTTCGGGTTGCTGAAGAGGCGAAACGAGAAGCCCAGCAATACCGCGCCGGTCAGGGCACAGAGGTAGCGGTTTCTGATGCCACACAACAAGAGTTGGTTGAAATTAATCAGGCACCGGTAAATATCGATCAGTTGATGTCGAATATTGAGGCAGACAGCCAGATTGTGGTTGAAGCCAATGCAGCTGGTAAAACTTTACCTGAACTAGCCCCCACTGATGAAATTGAAGAACCGAATTTCTTTAAACGCTGGTTATATAAAATACGTCCGCCGCGTCAGCTAAATACTGTCAAACTGGATCGTATCAGTGTTGATGTCATTATTGTCCCTACACCAAATAGTAGTGACGTTTCAGCCAAAGCTTATGCACAGGCTATGGAAAATCTGAAAGAAAATATCAGAGCTAAACTTTCCAGCTTTACCCGGGAATCTTTTAGTGATTTCCCTTCAGCATTGCCGCAGTTGAGGACATTGTCAAATCAGGCTGCACAAGCAGTTGGCTTTTATAATGCCGAATTTAAATTCGAGAAACTCAGTGAAAGTCGTGTTCGGGTCAGAGTAACGACAAATGCACCGGTACAGATTAAAGCACAGAATATTGAATTTAGCGGTGCAGGAGAAAATCAGCCCCAGTTCCAGGTGATCCGGCTTTTGCCCGATCAGGATGTAGGGGATATTTTCAACCATGGTCTATATGAGGAAACCAAAAACCGTATTAGCGATGCCGCAACCAACAACGGTTACTTTGACAGCTATTGGCGCCTGCATGATGTAAAAGTAGCCCAGCCACAAAATACTGTCGATGTGAACCTGCGCTATGAAACGGGCGAACGCTACAAGTTAGGCCCAGTCGAATTCCGCATGAGTGATCCGTCACAGCCATTTCCAATTGATATGGATGTTCTGCAAAGCATGGTTTCCTGGGAGGATGGTGCCGATTATACTTTCTGGCGTGTCAATGGTTTAGCCAATAACCTCACCAACTCGCGTTATTTTAATTACACTCTGGTGGATGCAATACATCCAGATCCAGTTGAGAAAGCGCTGGAACTGCCGCCCGATATTCAGGCTTTGGTCGATCAGCAAAAAATATCTGAAAGTGAGGCTAGCGTTCAGGATAAAAAACGGGTCGCTTCCGCTAAAGAAGTCACCCAATCTGTAGCCGATGAAACCCAGTTTGCGGGTCAAGAGGAAACTGAAGGGGATGAAAATCTTCGTCAGATGCGTGCACAGCAGGAAACCAAACAATCTGAAGAAGAGCGTTTAAAAATTCAGGCACGTGAAGAGAAGAAAGTTCCAGTGATCGTGACTTTAAATGCTGATCGTTTAAATAGTGCAGAACTGGGGGCAGGTTATGGTTCCGATACAGGAGCACGATTACGTGCTCAGTACCGCCGTGCCATCGTCAACCGCCGTGGACATTCTTTTGATGCCAACATGGAAGTGTCGCAAATTCGCCAGTCTATCGATGGACGTTATAATATTCCCTATCACGATCCTATCAATGACTACATCAGTATCGTTGGCGGTTATGAACGTGAAGAACGTGATGACGTGGCACAGGGGAATAGCCTGATGATTGAATCTGCTGTGGCTGGTGCTGACAGAATTATTAAAAGACCGCGTGGTAGCTGGCAACATACTTTTGGTCTCCGTTATCGTTTGGACCAGATTACCCAACAGGGAACCATTAATACCAATGAAATTCCTGATGCATTTATTGCCAATGCCAATGACCAGCAGCAATCTTTATTGTTGGGTTATGAGGCATCACTTGCGACCAGCGATAAACGGGTCAATCCGGGTAAAGGCTTTAAGCAGACCTATAAGGTCGAACTTGGCAGTGAGTCATTATTGTCTGATGCTGATATGGCCATTCTCAATGCAGGCTGGCGTTTTATTTATTCATTGGGTGAAAATGATAGTCACCAGTTTGTCGGGCGTGGTGATTTAGGTTATATCTTGACTCAAGATTTTAGCAAGGTGCCTTATAACCTGCGTTACTTTACTGGTGGTGATCAGACAGTACGCGGTTTTGACTATAAAAGTCTATCGCCGGAAGAAAATGGATTTAAAATCGGTGGTCAGGCTCTGGCTGTAGGATCACTTGAATATAACTATCAATTTAAAGAAGGTTGGCGTGCAGCCATTTTTAGCGATGTCGGCAATGCTTATGATAAAGATTTCAATACGCCTACTGCATACAGTGTGGGCTTGGGGCTGCGTTGGGCATCGCCAATTGGCCCTATTCGTATAGATGTTGCTTCAGGTATTTCTGATGACAATCATCCAATACGTCTGCATTTTTTTATTGGTTCACAATTATAAATACTGGTTTTTATAAATCTTAGTTTTTAGAGAGTATTATGGCTGAAGTAGAACAGCAACCGGAAACGGAAACACCTAGACCGAAAAAGCGTCGTATTTTAAAGAGTGTGCTATTCACATTACTTATCGTGTTTATGTTGCTGATTGCTTCTTTCGCTGTGATGTTTAGTACCGATAAAGGCAGCAAGTTTTTACTGGACCGTGTTTTAGAGCGTCAGCAAATTATTCATTATGAATATGAAGGCGGTAATCTGCTCAGTGGCATCATCTTAAAAAATATTTTAGTCACACTCAAACCTGTAGACGTGAAGATTGACCGAGCGGATGTCACTCTGGGCTGGCGTGCCATCCTTAAAAAAGAAATTCATCTGAATCGTGCCGATGTACGTAATCTGCAAATTATCACCAAACATCCACCGAGTGATAAACCATTTAAATTTAATGAAATCCGTTTGCCCTTTGTTTTGCGTTTAGATACGGCAGATGTCGATCATCTGCTGATTAAAACCGCTTCGGCAAGTGTCAAGTTTCACGATATACACCTGAATGACGCGCTCTGGTCAGGTACTGAACTGAAGTTTGAAGATTCCCGGATGGATATGGGTTACCTTTCGGTGAAAAATGCCACGGGCAATATGAAGTTTGAAGGGAAATACCCTTTACATGCTGTGGGTGATCTGAACATACCTGCACTGCATAAAAATCTAAATATTCATGATATTAAAGTAGTTGCAACTGGGTCTTTAGATACGATTCAGGCCGGTGTAGCGACCAATACCCCAGACCTGTTAACCGGTTGGGTGGTAGTGCATCCGGTACGCAAACATGTGCCGATGTTTGGCGAGTTAAATTTTAAAAAATATCATTGGCCATTGCTGAAGGAACAAGAGCTATATACCAAAAATGGCGTGGCTAAATTTAATGGTGATATTCAGCGTTTAAATGTCGATGCCATTACAGATTTAAGCGGTAAAAATATTCCGCAAGGTCAATATAACGGCAGTATGCATACCGACTTGGTGCATCAGCTCGACATTAGCAATTTAAATGGTCAGTTGATGAGTGGTGCGGTGAATGTGGCTGGCGTGGTGAGCTGGAAAGATCATGTCACCTGGGACATGAATGGCCGTGTCGATAAAATCAATCCCAATGACAAACTGATTCCGCAAATCATTCAGGACTTTTTGCCGCCAAGTCTGGATGCAAAAATTGCCTCTAAAGGCCGTTTGCAAGATGGTCTGCATTTAACCGCATTGGTGGATTTTGATCGTTATGAAACATGGAATCTAAAGCTCGATCAGGCCGAGCAGAAAGGCAAAAAACTCAATCCGATGCTATTGAATGTGGCCTGGCAAAATATTGATCGTGCCGTGCCTTATGTGGGCTGGCTCAGCAGTAAATCGGGCGATGTAAAATTAGCGCTGGTTGAAGGCAAGCAGGATATTCATGTCGCCACTACAGTGACCAAAAATGATAAGGGCAGGTTGCCTGAAGGCTTGTATACTGCCCAGCTCAATTTCAAAAATAATGACTTGAATATCCCGAGTTTTAATTATGTAGCGGGTAAAGGTAGTTTAAGCGGTAGTGCCAAAGTAGATTTGCCGACCAAAAAACGTCAATTGAAATGGAATGCCATTCTCAATGCCAAAGATTTTAATCCGCAAACGGTTGCGGTGGCTGCACCAGTTAATTTACTTAATGGTCAGGTCAAAGCCAATGGTTTTGCCAAACCGAATCAGCAAATTATCCATCTGGATGCGATTAATTTAACCGGTCGTCTAGCACAGCAAAATAACAACGAAACTGTACGCTTAACCGGTCGTAGCACCATCGCCCTTTTATTTAATACCCAAAAAGCGGGTGGTGCATTTAAAAGTTTTGCCGTCAATTATGATGGTGCACTCAATGCCAGTCAGATTCCAGCCAGCGAAGGCATGCTCAAGTTCAAGATCTCCGGTACACCTGAACTGGTTAAAGCCGATGAACTGAAACATTCAGGTATTGCCGGAAAAATTTATGCTAGTGGTCTGGTCTATCTTAAAAATGGTTTGGGTTGGAATATCAATGCCTCTTTAGTACGTTTTAAACCGCATTATTTTGTCTCATCTGTGCGCGGTGAATTGTCCGGTAACGTGAAAACTGAAGGGGTTTGGTCAGACAGCTTAAAACGTATTAATATCCAGAAACTGAATATAGCCGGTATCATCAACAATAAACCTGTTCGCGGAACAGGAAATCTAGCGATGGTGATTAATTCAAATCAAAAAGGCTTCCTGCCACAACAGTTTGAAGCGAACAACTTGTATCTTTCTTATGCAAAAAATCAGGTTCAGGCTACCGGTAATGCCCAGAACCTGAGACTGAAAATCAATGCACCGGCCTTGTATGAAATATACAGTGGACTTCGTGGTCGTGCTTATGGCTATTTAAATGTGCAATCACAACCACGCTTGCAAGCGACGGCCAATCTGGCGGTAGACGATTTCGGTTTTAACCAGTTATTCAGTGTTAAAAAATTACGTGTACAAGGCGAGCTGCCGACTTCTGAGTCGACCCCGACCTTGATGACTGCGAAAATGGAAAACTTGCGTAGTGGTACACGTGAGATTCAGCAGGGTGAAATTTCACTGGCCGGAACGCGCAAGGCCCATATCCTGAAAGTACAGGCGCAAAACCGGCTTTCTAAATTCTACGTGCAACTGGCTGGTGGTTTTAATGCACAGAATGACTGGTTGGGACAAATCCAGAAAGGTGATTTTGACTCCTTGCGCGCACGTTTGGTACAACGTCAAAATGCCTCGGTGATTTACAGTTCTGCCAAAAGCGAATTATTTGTCGGAGCACATTGCTGGTCGAGTCAGCAAAGCCAGTTGTGTTTTGATCAACCGATACGGGTCAGCAAAACCAGAGGCAATGTTTCTTTCATTACCCGAAATGTCGATTTAAATGACTTTGCTGCCTTTATGCCAGAAGGTCTGGAAATTACCGGTAAGGTCAATGGTTATACCAAAGCAGCCTGGGCACAAGGCAGCAAGCCAAAAATTGATGCCAGACTGGTTAGCCGTAATGGCGTGATTGGGCTGGCAGCTGAAGATCCACAAGATATGGGTTCTACACTTAAATATAATGAAATTGCTGTGGTGGCAAAAAGTATTGCTGCGGGTTTACAGGTTCGTTTAGATGTTAAAACCCCTGAAATTGGTACCGGTTATGCCAATGTCATTATCGACCCTTATAAAGACAGGATGCCGATGCGCGGTGAGATCGCCTTCGATCAGGTACAATTGAAAGTCTTTAAACCGTTTATGCAAGATGTCCGTTCCCTGGCGGGCAACTTGTCTTTTGCCGGAAAAATTAGCGGTACTTTAACGCAGCCTTTGCTGAATGGTGAAATGCGCCTGAAAGATGGTGCGATCAGCATGATTTCCTTGCCGGTGAATTTAACCAATATTCAGGTCTATTCTTCCATTCGCCAGGATCACGCTACCATTAACGGTGCATTTAATAGTGGTCAAGGTGCAGGTGCATTGACTGGTAGTGTAAATTGGAAAGATGATCCCCGCATTCAGTTGCATTTAAAAGGTGAAAATCTGCTTATGCGTCAGGCGCCGTTAATTACCGCCGTAGTTACGCCGGATTTGTCTTTAGATGTGCTGCCGTTTAAGAAGAAATTAAGCTTAAGCGGTAAGGTGGATGTGCCACGTGCGTTGATTTCTATGCCTGAAGCTTCCGCACCGGTAATCAATGTATCTTCAGATGTACGAATTGTGCGTGAAGGACAAGACCAGCTTGCAATATTAAGGGCAGCCCGTCCTTGGGATATCCGTGCCGATGTCATGGTTAATTTAGGTAATCAGGTGATTTTCCAGGGCTTTGATAGTCGTATTCCACTGGCCGGACGTTTGTATCTTTCACAACGCGGACTTGAAACCGCCATGCGTGCTAATGGTGCAATTGGGGTCAGTCAACGGGTAAAAATTGAAGCCTATGGACAAAGCCTAGATTTGAATCGTGCGATTGCACGTTTTAATGGTCCTTTATATAACCCGACCCTGGATATCGATGCCAATAAGACCGTACAGGGTAGTCTGGTTGGGGTGCGTGTAACAGGTACAGCAACCAGTCCGAATATTCAGGTCTATAACGATGCCGGATTGTCTGAACAAGAAGCCTTAAATGCCATCATTACCGGCCGTATTAATGAAGGTGCCAGTGGTATCAGTCAGGAAGCGGGCTTTAAGTCCGATGTCAATAATACCATTGCTGCTGCCGGAATCAGTATGGGCTTAGGCGGTACACGCGCTCTCACCAACCAGATTGGACGTACTTTTGGTCTGAGTGGTCTGGCGCTGGATGCACAGGGAACGGGAGACGATACTCAGGTCAGTGTGACAGGTTATATTACACCGGATCTGTTCATCCGTTATGGTGTAGGGGTATTTACACCGGTGAATAAATTGACCTTGCGTTATCAAATGAATAAACGCTTGTATCTGGAAGCGAGCCAATCGCTAGAACGTGCGATAGACGTGTTCTATAACTGGCGCTTCTAATGGCTTGAGAATATAAATTCTCAACTATTTGTTATATTTAAAATTTTATCAACATCGGTTTGCATTATTTTTAGCAGTGTAGACCATATACAGCTTGTTACATCATTACGGAATTAAAGACAAGTGTTGCGTTTGTGGTTTTAGCTACAACAAAATATCTCATCATCAGTTACACAAATAAGGATAGTTCACTATTGAATAACACTGTCGAATGTTTGAGCATGATATTTGATTGATCAAACTAGTGATGGATTGTCATGATAGATGAAGAAAAGCCTTTAGATTTTGACGATGATAATGAGCCTCAAGATTTCGAAGATGAAGAATTTATCGACGATAAGAAAGAGGATGAAATGTACAACGCCATTACTAAAGATGGCTCAAGTGTTGACCCTGCAGATGATGGAACTCGTCATATACGACCTGAAGATGGCGATCCGATTGAAGTTGAAGAGTAAAGAAAAGCCCAATTCAATCATGGGCTCATCATTGTTCATGATTGGGACATGAATGCAAACATATTTCCACATCATTTTTATTCTGGTTTCATTAATATCATGAGCAATATACAGCATAGTGTCCTGTTTTTATCCGTTGTAGCGCTTCGATAAAAATTAGATTAATCCAGCCCAGTCATGAGCCACTTAATCAAATGGGGGAGTTGTCAGGGCTATGCTTTAGCAGGCAATTTACACGATGGTTATTGTCATGATTGAAAAGTCCGTTTACTGCTCCACTTCGTTAATGAGCCATTTTACTTAATCTAACGAAAAGCAATCTACAGCTAAAAAATTGGTGGCTATTGAACGCGGATAGATTAATGATGCAATAAAACACCATAATGTAGAGTAGAGCATAAACGTTTTATAAAGCTCAAAAAAAAGCGAGAGTTTAACTCTCGCTTTTTTAAATCATACTTGCAGTCGGCAAGCGTGATTTTTAAATTATAGTGCTACGATGTTTACAGCATTCGGGCCTTTTTGACCTTGAGCGATGCTGAATTCAACTTGTTGGCCTTCAGCCAAAGTTTTGAAGCCATTACCAGTGATTTCGCTGAAATGAGCGAAAACGTCAGGGCCATTTTCTTGTTGAATAAAACCAAAACCTTTAGTTTCGTTAAACCACTTAACAGTACCTTTTACAGTATTAGACATAATAAAATCCTTAAAAATGTTTTTAGCTTATTGAAAAGCCAGATAATTTAACTTGAAAATAAGAATGGAACTTTAAATCTGAAAAACGAAGGATTATGACTAAAACTGCGAAATACAAGAAGATTTACCAGAGCAAACTATTTTTCTAGTTGGCTTTAAGCATACAGTTATGTTTGAAATTATGCAAATGAATAGCTACCTATTGCTGCATTTTATAGCTTAAATTTGTAACTTAATAATTATATTTAATTAAATTAATAACTTAAAGATCAGTTAAAAATAAAAAAATCAATTCAAAGTCTTTTTTAAAACCATGAACTTAAAATAGAGCTTATTTTTATGTACTTGATTTTAGTTTGCTCATGATTTTTGGGGATATCTTGTTTTGATGATTTCGTATTTTCATGAACTTTGATTATGATAGGGGGCAATAGGAGAATATTGATGAAAAAGTTATTCACTTTGATGGCATTGGTTGCCTTGGTGGGCTGTGCTGAAAAGAAGCCGCTAACACCTGAAGAGCAGTGGAAAGGCTATTGTACGAGTATGGGTAATGCGGCAAACAATATTATGTATGATCGTCAAAATACCATTACCAAAGAGGCCGCTATAGAACACGCCAACAAGATTGAAGATGAAATCACCAAAACCTTTATTCTGGATATTATTGAACAGGTCTATGCATTTCCTATAGATGAAATTAATAAAGATCCGGAAGCAAGCCGTAATCAGTTCAAGCAGAAAATTACTGAAAAATGTATCGCCACGCCGCATGACAAAATGCCAAATTACAAACCGTTCTAATGAACGGTTTTTTATATTGATGCATAAAATAGCCTAAGCAAATTAAAAAATAAATTGTCACATTTGCTTAAGTAAAAATATAGAAAAGCTTATCTTGTTATTGAATAATGAAATCAAGAATTATAATGACTGGAGTAGAAATATGGATGTGATTGGCTACTTACATCATGAAGATTTGCTCTTGGAAGATGAGCACGGTGTAGCAATTATTGGTGGTGCAAATTATGTCCTGAGTGTGGGAGATAAAGTGTTTCTGCGCAGAAAGTTGGCAGATCAGCATTATCCTCGTTATTTAGTTGATATTTCATTCGCCAGTAATCAATATCAAGGCCTGTTTGAAGATGAATGTGCAGTTAAATTTACCGGGAATCGTGCAGAATTAGCTCAATATTTAACAGTCACCACTGTCCACTAAGGTTGAATATTTTTATATAAGCAAAACAGGCAACATGGAGTTGTCTTTTTTGTGTTGAATGTTCCATTAAAAGTAACTTTTTTCATCATTAAAAAGCTTTAAAAGTGAAGGATTTGCTTATTGTGTAATCGATATGCCCATTATTTAGCTATAAAATAATGGGCATCACAAAGAAACACTGTAGTTGCATTAACTTTTAACTGGAATTTTAGTAAAATTTAGCAGTCCATATTATTTGCGAAGCTTTGCATAAGCTGGAATTCGTAAATAATTTTTTAAAAAAGAGGAATAACACTGTGCTAGAAGCTTACCGCCAACACGTTGCAGAACGTGCCGCACTCGGAGTCCCACCGAAGCCACTTGACGATGCTCAAACAGCTGACTTGGTTGAGCTATTAAAAAATCCACCAGCTGGAGAAGAAGCATTTTTAGTTGACTTGCTTGAAAATCGTGTTCCAGCAGGTGTTGACCAAGCTGCTTATGTTAAAGCTGCTTTCTTAGCTGCTGTGGCAAAAGGTGAAGCGACTTCGCCATTAGTTTCTAAAGAACGTGCGGTTTACTTACTGGGTACTATGCTTGGTGGTTATAACGTTGCGCCTTTAGTTGAACTTTTAGACAATGCAGAATTATCAGGTTTAGCTGCTGATGCATTGAAAAAAACTCTTCTTGTATTTGATGCATTCCATGACGTAGCTGACAAAGCGAAAGCGGGCAATGCAAATGCACAAGCTGTTATGCAGTCTTGGGCTGATGCTGAATGGTTCACTAGCCGTAAAGACGTTCCAGAAGAAATCAAATTAACTGTATTCAAAGTTACTGGTGAAACTAACACTGATGACTTGTCTCCAGCTCAAGATGCTTGGAGCCGTCCGGACATCCCATTACATGCAAATGCGATGTTGAAAAACGAACGTGATGGCATCAATCCTGAAAAACCAGGTGAAGTTGGTCCATTAAGCCAAATTAAAGAACTTGTTGCGAAAGGCAACCAAGTTGCTTACGTAGGCGACGTAGTTGGTACAGGTTCTTCTCGTAAATCTGCAACTAACTCTGTTCTTTGGTTCTTTGGTGACGAAATTGCTCACATCCCGAACAAAAAAGACGGTGGTTACTGCTTAGGTGGTAAAATTGCTCCGATCTTCTTCAACACAATGGAAGATGCTGGTGCGTTACCAGTCGAGATTGACGTTACCAACATGAACATGGGCGACGAGATCACACTTAAAATCGACCATGCTGCTGCTAAAGTAACTGCATTCAAAGATGGCGCTCAAATTGCCGAGTCTGAGCTTAAAACTCCAGTGTTGTTAGATGAAGTACGTGCTGGTGGCCGTATCAACCTGATCATTGGTCGTGGTTTGACTGGTAAAGCGCGTGAAGCTTTAGGTCTTGCACCTTCAACTTTATTCCGTACACCAGTTCAACCTGAGAATACTGGTAAAGGCTTCACTCAAGCTCAAAAAATGGTAGGTCGCGCTTGTGGTCTTCCAGAAGGTCAAGGTGTTCGTCCAGGTACTTACTGCGAACCTAAGATGACAACTGTTGGTTCTCAAGATACAACTGGTCCGATGACTCGTGACGAATTGAAAGACTTGGCTTGCTTGGGCTTCTCTGCTGACCTGGTAATGCAATCTTTCTGTCACACAGCTGCGTATCCAAAACCAGTTGACGTACAAATGCAACACACGCTTCCTGATTTCATCATGAACCGTGGTGGTGTTTCATTACGTCCAGGTGACGGTATTATTCACTCTTGGTTAAACCGTATGCTTCTTCCAGATACCGTTGGTACTGGTGGTGACTCACATACTCGTTTCCCAATCGGTATTTCATTCCCAGCAGGTTCTGGTCTTGTAGCGTTCGCTGCAGCGACTGGTGTTATGCCACTAGACATGCCTGAATCTGTTCTTGTGAAATTCAAAGGTAAAATGCAGCCTGGTATCACTCTACGTGACCTTGTACATGCGATTCCTTACCGTGCGATCCAAGAAGGCGATCTTACTGTTGAGAAAAAAGGTAAGAAAAACATTTTCTCTGGTCGTATCCTAGAAATCGACCTGACTGAAATGGAAACTGAATTAACAGTAGAACAAGCATTCGAACTTTCTGATGCTTCTGCTGAACGTTCTGCTGCTGGTTGTTCAATTACGCTTTCTGAAGAGAAAGTTGCTGAATACCTCCGTTCTAACATCACGATGTTGAAATGGATGATTTCTCAAGGTTATGGCGATGCGCGTACTATGGCTCGTCGTGTTGAGAACATGGAAAAATGGTTGGCGAATCCATCACTTCTTAAAGCTGATGCTGACGCTGAATACACTAAAGTGTATGAAATCGACCTAGCTACAATCACTGAACCTGTTCTTTGCTGCCCGAACGATCCAGATGACGCTAAACTTCTTTCTGACGTTCAAGGCGTTAAGATTGACGAAGTATTCGTTGGTTCATGTATGACGAATATTGGTCACTTCCGTGCTGCTGGTAAATTACTTGATAAAGTACCTGGTGGCGTATTGTCTACTCGTTTATGGTTGGCTCCGCCAACTCGTATGGACGAGCACCAATTGATGGAAGAAGGTTTCTATAACATTTATGGTAAAGCTGGCGCTCGTACTGAAATGCCAGGCTGTTCATTATGTATGGGTAACCAAGCACGTGTAGCTCCGAACACAACTTGTGTATCGACTTCTACTCGTAACTTCCCGAACCGTTTAGGTCAAGGCGCTAACGTTTACTTAGCTTCTGCTGAACTTGCATCTGTTGCTGCTGTACTTGGTAAATTACCAACTCCAGAAGAATATCAACAATATGCAGCTCAAATTGACAGCATGTCTGCTGACATCTATCAATACTTGAACTTCGACAAGATGGGCGAGTATACAGATGCTGCTAAAGACATCGATACTAAGAAAATTGCTGCTGCTCAATTGTCTTGATTGAATAAGTAGTTGAAAATAAGGGCTGATTTATCAGCCCTTATTTTTTGGAGTAATGACAAGTATAGAGAGTTGGTATTCTGGACTTTTTAAAAGCCTCAATGAATTTATACAAACGTCTGATCTTTGCTGAAAAGTAATATTTCCAAGCACTCTAATAGAACAATGACTTTAAATATCCAATAAAAGTGTGAATATTTTGTTGAGATGGAATATGAAAAGCGCGTTTAAAAATTACTGAGTTTTTAAAAAAAATCAATTAATATTTTCTTATTAAAAATAAATATTTATTGAATAAGTTTAGCTAAACAATTTAGAATAAAAACTACACAGTTCTAGTGGTTATTCAAGTCCGTGAATCTACCAGCTACTCACTATTTCTTGTTGATTTACCCAATTTGCTTAATTCTGATTGGTACGGCCTTTATTGTTGCATATTTAAGGTTTAAAGCACCCAAGTATTTAATGTGGATGGGAGTTGGTTGTATTCTGTTATCTGTAGCATTCGCTACACAGACATTGATGACAAATACACAACTACGGCTAACAGCGCCTTGGTTTGCAATTATGTATATAGGTGGGGTTTGGGCAGTCGTACATGGAATGTTCTTAAAAGCTAATGCAAAATTAAATAGATGGATCTCTTCTGGCTTTATTATTGCGGGTATAACTTTACTTCTATATTTCACCTATATCGATGAGAATTTATGGTCACGAGTGGTCACAGTTAGTGTGGTGATTTTATGCCTAGAAGCTTTAGCCCTACCAAAAGTATATGCTTTATTTAAAAAAACCTATGCTTTAGAAAAACTTTTGTGTTTGAGCTATTTTTTTGTCGTTATCTATGCATTTATTAGAGCGTTAATAGTCATTGTGTATCTTCAAGAACTGCAACATATGACCGTGGCGACTACAACTTGGTGGATGATGCTGATTTCTATAAATGTTTTTATCAGTCTGTGGTTTGCCATTATTCTCTCGGCCGTAGCTGTAAAAGAAATGTTTACTAGCCTCAATGAAGAGCGGTTGAGAGATCCTTTAACCAAATTGTATAACCGGAATGGCTTCCTGGAAAAAACCAAAGACCTGTTTGAGAAAAAACAGTATGGTGAAGTTTATCTTGTGATGTGTGATATTGATAATTTTAAGAATATAAATGATACATGGGGACATGTTGTGGGAGATAAAATTTTATACGCATTTGCCGATATATGCAGATTTAATATTCGGGAAGGTGATATTGTTGGGCGGTTTGGTGGGGAAGAATTTATTATCTTGCTGCAAAGTCCAAATGAGGAGGCTTCATGGGTTTTGGTTGAGCGTTTACGTAAAAAGGTTGAAGATCAAATTTTTATTCATGACATTAAAATTACTGCAAGTTTTGGAGCGGCTAAAATAGAGACAGAATCCCAGTTTATGAGTGCCTTGGAAATAGCAGATAAGCATTTATATGAAGCCAAAAATAGTGGACGAAATCGGGTATGTTTTAATTAAAAAAAATTAGATTTACCTTTAATGTCCGGATTTTGAATTAAATAAAAAATTATAGAACGCCATTATTTTTGTCCATAATATACAAGTAATAAATTTTAGGCATTAAAAAGCCCCATGTTTAGGGGCTAGTCGTATATAAGATCTAAGCTTATATACTGTAAGAGGCTCATCTCAAACTAAGTGTATTAGAACATAATTTTCTAAAATTGGCGATGTATAAATGCTTAAGCCAAGAGTTCTTTTTCAATCACCGACCATAAATTTTGATGAGACTTCTTAAACATCAGCATATGACCAATCGTTTTATGTCCGTAGCTTTTCGGTTTTAGCTCAATCATTTGAGTATCGGCATTCGGGTACAGGCGTAATAAATCCTTTACGTTGGCTTCCGTTGCAATTTCATCATCCGATGACCACAGTACCGTAATCGGGCAGCTAATTTGAGTGTGATAATCTTCAAACGCGCTTTTGCCAATCGCATTGATTACATAACCCGGTTTACGACAAAATTGTGCCCATTGTTTGGCGACATCTTTAGGTAGATTTTCTCCCATTCCAATTGCTTGAGTTGGAGCATAACCTTTGGTGATGCGAGCCAATGGAAAAAGGACATTAAACATGACAGAAGCCAGCAATTTGGTGCGGCCCTTTAAGCCTTTAACATGCCCGGTTGAACCTGAAACCGCAACAACTTTGGCTACTTTTTCATGATTAGGCACAATACCCAAAAGCTGACCGCCAGCACTGTGACCAATTAAAATGACCTGATCGGCTTGAGTTTTATATAATAAGGTTTCTATTGCAGCGGGAATATCCAGTTTACCCCAATCTACAATGCTGGCTTCAGATTGACTAATCGGACCATGTAAAGAACGACCAATTCCGCGGAAATCGAAACTCAAAACATCATAGCCTTGTGTGATTAACCATTCTGCAAAAGCTTGATAAAAATTCTGGGTAATCCCGGTTGCTGGACAGATGAGGACTGGGTAATTCTTTTTTTGCGTAGCTTTGGCTGCATAAAAGCGGCCGCTAAGTGAATATCCATCTTTACAGGTAATTGTTAATGATTCAAAAGTGTTCATATGGAGAATATGGAATAAGTATATATGGTGACTACTGTAGCCAAGTTCTAAAAAGAAACTTGTATAATTCATGACTTTAAAGTCAAAATAACGATCTAAAAATAAGGATATAAATGCATGGAAGCGGAAAATTTAACACAGGCTGTAGCTTGGGCCGTGTTGTTTAGTGGTGTTTTTCTTTGGGTGGGTATGCTGACCGGGGTATGGAAATATTATCAGATTCATCATTCAGCACAGGCGCGGGCCCATTATTATGTTGATATTGCGCATAGAAGTAGCTTGCTCTATGCACCAGCCAGCCTGATTATTGCAATTCTAGCCCATTTTTCAATTTGGAGTGATGGGCTTAACTTTACTTTTGTATTGATCAATCTTTTCTTGTTTAGCTTTTCAATTTTAAGTTATGTGTTACATGGCTGGCTGAAAGATACGACCAATCAGTTTAAGCAGCCTTATCAAATGGGACGTTGGCCTTTGCCAAAATGGATGCTAAATAGTGCAATGATTTTTCTGATCATTGGAGAGTTGGGTGCTACAGCAGGATTATTGCTTGGTACAATGATCGGCCTGGTGAAAGTCTTAACTTGATGATTGGTGATTTTGGTATAAGTTTTGGATGATTAATTATTATTAAGATGGGTGATAGTTCACCCATCTTTTATTCTGTAGAAGTATTCTGCTTTTGTTGACGGTATTTCTGATCGACCACAGCCCACACATAGAAAGCTACCGATACAATAAAAGCATACATAAAGAATTCAGGTTTTAAGTTGCCTTGAATTAAACTATGAATAATGAGTGTCACAATCAGAGCAACCGTAGTACTCAAATAAGTGACCATATTCTTATTTGCTTTTAGAGCGTTAATGAAGATTTCTTTATTGAAATGTAATGATAACATCTCCACACCTCCGGTTATATATTGACCTAAACCTAATTGTTTTAGTCAGATTAGTTTCTATTGTTGTACTTGGTATTTCGATTCATTTCAATAGTTGATGTCACTATTTTGTCATAAAAATATGTTAGACATAAGTTTATAGCCTGATTTTATTCAACATATAAATGCTGGATATTTCTTCTGAATATGCAATTATCCTCCTCATTCATTCTTACTAGTTAAAAAGATGTCAAGATACTCAACAATAGTAAATATAAAAGAAGCAATATTGATGCCAGTCTAGAAGTGTATCAAGGTTTGGGACGGGATGTGGTAGGATCAGTCTAATCGTGACTGATTGAATTTTATATGTTTTAAGCAAACATGTTAGATTGATGAGGATGTAAACAATAAAACCCAGTTTGGGTAAAACATGATGTTTTATTGATCACTGTTAAAATCTGGTTTGGGTAAAACCAGATTTTAAGCACATCAACTCAGTTATTTTTTAACTTTATCGATGACGATAGCAATAATCAGCACAATAATAGATGGAATCAGCCATGCTAAATTTTGTGCGTTTAACGGTAGATTTTGAATGAAGCCAGGTAAGTAGGCTTCAAGTCCTGCAACTTTCAGGCCGTCAAAAATACCGAATAACAGGGCCACTGCAGTTACTGGTGCAACCACATAAGCAGGCCTGTTAAAAAATTTCCACAAGAAGCTCAGTAGAATCACTGCAATTGCTGGTGGATAAATGGCACTTAAAACAGGTACAGACACAGCAATCAGTTTGGTTAAACCGAGGTTTGAAATGATGAAAGCGAAACCAACCAGAACAAACACTAAAATTTTATAAGGAATTTTAGTCAGTTCCGAAAAGTATTCTGCACAAGCACAGGTTAAACCAATCGCTGTTACCATACAGGCCAGGAAAATCATGCCGGTCAAGAATACAGAACCAATATCACCAAAAGCATGCTGCACATAGGCATGCAGGATCACTGCACCATTGGCTGCATTTGGAGCGACTTCATGGCTGCCTAAACCGAGTTTAAACAGGCTTAAATAAACCAAGGTTAAACCTGCACCAGAAATCAGGCTGGCAATCACGGCATACTTGGTCACCAGTTTTTTATCTGTTACACCACGTGAATGAATTGCGTGAATAATAACAATACCAAATACCAATGCACCCAAGGTGTCCATAGTTAAGTAACCATTGACAAAACCTTCAGAAACTGGGGCAGTCGTATAGTTGCTAATTGCAGGTGAAATGAATCCAGCAGGAATGACAAATGCAGAGATACCTAATACTGCCAAAGAAATAATCTTTAAAGGTGCCAGGAAGTGGCCGACAGTATCGAGCAGTTTGTTGGGATATAAGGAGATAACAGTGACGACTGCAAAATAAATTGCACTATAAATCAGCAGGCTGCTACTTGATGTACCAAAATAGGAAGAGAAACCGATTTCATAGGAAACCGTGGCTGTACGAGGCGTTGCAAATAGAGGACCAACAGCTAAGTAACATACAATGGTTAAAATCAGGCTGGCGATTTTACCCAGAGGTGAACTTAAATTCTGGATGGATCCTTCTACACGTGAAAGTGCCATAATGGTGATAACAGGCAGGCCAACTGCGGTAATAAGAAAACCTAAAGCAGCTAACCATACATGTTCACCAGCTTGTTGAGCGACAATTGGTGGAAAGATAATATTGCCCGCACCAATAAAAAGTGCAAAAGTCATAAAACCCAAGGCAATAATATCCCTTGTGCGGAGATTCGTCATAAAAAGGGAGAGGAATTAAACAAAAAAGCGATTTTAGAAGATATTAGTGCTTTTTTACAGTTCATTTTATGCTGCTTATGAGTTTTAGAGGTTCAGTAAGCTCTTAAACTGAACAACTGAACAACTGAACAACTGAACAACTGAACAACTGAACAACTGAACAACTGAACAACTGAAGAATTTAAGTTTATTTATATATTTGATTAATTGGTAAAAAGCATAAAAGTATAGGCTGTCATGCTTTTTTAATTTTTTAAGCAGATTTTGATTTTTTTATAATGATCGTTTAAATGTATATAAATTAACCACATGGTTGACTAAAAATGCTCAAAACTCCGCTGTTTATCTGCTCATATTAAACAAAATTCAAGTAAAAGGACTATAATCATAAGCCTTATTTCTGAGGATGATGCAATGAAAGCTTCCACTATTACCATTAAAACTGAGCAAGATTTAGAGAAACTCCGTATTTCTGGACGTCTGGCTGCTCAGGTTTTGGAGATGATAGGGAAGTATGTCAAGCCTGGAGTAAGTACAGAGTATCTGGATGATATCTGCAATGATTTCATTGTGAATACCTTAAAAGTCATTCCAGCCAATGTGGGTTATTATGGCTATACCAAAACCACCTGTATTTCTCCAAATGAAGTGGTTTGTCACGGTATCCCATCGCCAAACACCATTTTGCAGGATGGCGATATTATCAATATTGATGTTGCGATCATTAAAGATGGTTATTTTGGCGATACCAGCCGGATGTATTATGTCGGAAATGTAAAACCGGAAGCGAAAAAACTGGTTGAAACCACTTATGAAGCCATGGTGGCCGGCATCCATGCGGTGAAACCGGGCGCAACTTTAGGTGATATCGGTTTTGCTATTCAGTCTGTGGCTCATCGTGAGGGCTATAGCATTGTCCGTGAATACTGCGGTCATGGCATTGGTAAGGTCTATCATGAACAGCCGAATGTGCTGCATTATGGTCAGCCTGGTCAAGGTCTGATCCTTAAAAAAGGCATGGTTTTTACCATTGAGCCGATGGTCAATGCAGGCAAGGCGCGTGTTAAAGAGCTTAAGGATGGCTGGACTGTGGTTACAGCAGACCGCTCTTTGACAGCACAATGGGAACATATGGTTGCTGTAACGGATACCGGTTTTGAACTGTTATCTCCTTGGCCAGAAGGTACTGGCTCATATCCTGTAATTTAAGCGAAGAGTTAAATGAAATATACAACTTTATACTTTAGTATAGAATTGTATATTTTGTGTTCATATAAAGTTTTAATATCTATGATATTGAGATTTAAGTTTATGATTTATTAGGTAAAAATGTTTTTGCTATACTTTTTTGATATCTTTTATCTATTAGATATTTACATTTTTTCTTTGTAATATACAACTATAGATTCTAGCTGTAGTTTCTTATTTTCCTTATGTAAAGTTTATAAGCTTATCCACCTCGGATAAGCTTTTTTTTGCCTGAATTTTTGTATTACTCAAGTAAATTTTATGTTTTTGTAACAATAAGATTTACGGTTTTTGTAATGTATTCATTAGCAAATCCAAGGCATCTGTTGATGGGTTGAAGATAGCCCTGTGATTGCTTTTTTACCCAGATCCATAAAAGCTTAATGCTTACTGAGCTGTTCCACCAAATAGTCGATAAAGACACGGACCGCAGGTAATAGGCCACGGCGTGAAGGATAAACCGCGTGGAAAATACCATGTGGCGCTTTCCAGTCCGGCAATACACGTACCAATTCACCACTTTGAACATAATCCTGCACAATGCTATCGGGCAATAACACAATTCCGCAATTTTGTCGTGCCAGTTGTGCCAGCATCATTAGGTCAGAACCCATTACTATAGGATTGACCTTGATTTTTTTCTGCCGGTTTTTATCATCATGCACAACAATGTATTGGTCTAAATGTTCATCTGACATACTGAGAATTTGATGATTGCTTAAATCCTCAGGCTGTTTTAAGTCGCCAAATTCATTCAGATAGGCCTGGCTGGCAAACAGATGCTGCTCGATATTTTCAAATTTGCGTAAAACCAGATTCGGGTCATCATCCAGATTGGAACGTACCCGAAGTGCCACATCAATGCCTTCATTGATGATATCGACACGGCGGTTACTGACAATGAGCTGCACTTTAATTTTCGGATAGGTTTTCAGGAATTTTGGCAAAATCTTGGCAATTTCATTTTGCGCAATTGAAACAGGCAAACTGACCTTGATTACACCACGCGGCTGAATGCTGAGATGATCGACCAGATCATGAGCCGCTTGTGCCGCATTCATCATGACCTGGGCATGGCGGTAAATATTCATGCCAATATCGGTTACAGCAAAATGGCGGGAACTGCGCTGAATCAGCCGGACTCCTAAATGTTCTTCCAGATTGTAAACGCGACGGCTTAATTTTGATTTTGGGATATCGGTTGCGCGTTCTGCTGCACTAAAGCCTCCATGTTCAACCACCAAGGCAAAGCAATAAAAATCATCAAGATCAGACAGCATTTAAGAATTCCATTTATGCAACAATAAGCTGATTAAAATTTTATTGTTGCATTATGTCAATATCTGTTTTGTGGTTTTGTTATTCAATAGAAATGCTTATCGTGATTGTCGCAATATTTTTTTCAGGTATTGCATGCCTTGAGTAGCTGTCATCACAATTTTCTGGAATTGGGGCGGAAGCTGCTGCTGATCAGCTTTGGGGTCAATATAGTAAGCACTACAATTGGCTGAAATTTCATGGATTAGACCTGCCACGGGATAAACCTGTAGGCTGGTACCAATTACGATAAAAATATCCGCGTCCTGTACACAATCCTGTGCATAGGCATAGGCAGGCACAGCCTCGCCAAACCAGACCACATGTGGACGTAAAGGATAGCCATTCTTGCAGAAGTGTTTACTCAAATCTAGCTCTGCACCTTCGACCAGATAGAATTCAGTACTGTACTGAGCGTTTAGACCCGAGCTCTTAGCCAGCCGAATATTGCCATGTAGATGAATGACCTGACTGCTTCCAGCGCGTTCATGCAGGTCATCAATGTTTTGGGTAATGACATGCACATCAAAAACATCTTCAAGTTCGGCAATCAGCAGATGAGCAGCATTGGGCTTGGCAGCCAGAATATTTTTGCGCCGTTCATTATAGAAGCGCTGTACCAGTTTCGGATCGCGTTTCCAGGCTTCAGGTGTGGCCACGTCTTCAATTCGGTACTGTTCCCATAAGCCATTATTGTCCCGAAAAGTGTTGATGCCACTTTCGGCACTCATGCCAGCACCCGAAAAGACTACGAGTTTTTTCATTTTGACTCCTGACATCATTCAGCTGTTTAAGATTTATGAGTCACATTGTCTTGCAGGAATGCGCTAATTTCTCGTGCAAACTTTAGCGGTTCAGTAAGCAACGGAGTATGCCCAGATTTTTCAAAACGGATCTGTTTAGCATGAGCAATACTCTGCGCAATCAAGGTTTGACCTTTTACCGGATAAAGCTTGGATTGCGTGCCACTGAAAAAAGTCACTGGACATTGCAGTTTTTGCAGGGCTTCGCGGTAATCTTCCTGATGGTACAGATAGTTGTTGATATACCATGCCATATAGTCAACCCGCCTAGACGGCAGTAATAAGCTTTGCAATCGCGACTGGTTTAAGACCCATTCAAAGGCTTTTAAACGGTATTTATTGCTGTTCTGCAGGCCAATAAACTCTAGCCAGAGCTTGGCAATCTGTCTGCGGGCTTGGCTATTCAGGTCTTTTATATATTGAATGTGTTGATGTTGAGCCAGCAACTGCGACAGCTCTGTCAGAATAGAAATAAATAACTGATGCTGTTGACCAAATAAACCATAATCCCAGCTATCATCTACCGAAATTTTAGGGGTCTGGTCAATATGTAAATAGGCTGTGATCTGTTCGGAAAAGTTGCCATATTGCATGCCATGCATCGCCGTGGTAGCACCCATGGAATAGGCAATCACCGAAAACTCGTTTAACTGAAGCTGTTCAATCAAGCTGTCAATATCACGCCAGTGACTGGAAATAGCATCCATTTCGGGAATGACACACTTTTGCGAAACACCAAAGCCGCGCCAGTCCGGAATAATAAAGCGATGAGTTTTAGCATGCTGATAAAGAAATGGAAGCCATTGCCAGCTTTGCATACCCAAACCTGACAGGACCAATACCGCTTGTCCTTGTCCAAACTCACGCACAAACAGTCGTTCATTATCAGGCATCAGGTAGTGTGGCATACGCTTATCCTTTATTTAGGTTTTATCTTCAAAGGCTTTTAACTGTGGAATCATGGTTTCTAGCCACTTGATCCAGCCTATTTCCAAGTCAATCCCCAGTTGCAGAATCATTTTATGAATAAACAGGGTACGGTCTTGATCCTGTGCATGGGCAAAATCCTTGGCGAAAATCGTTTGGTAAATTTTTAAATTTTGTTGATGCAAGACCAGATGTCGTTCCAGTTCCGGCAACACGGCATTGCCACCGAGTTGAGCTTCGGCACGCAAACGGACCATTAAGTCGTCACGCAATTGGGCAGGCGGACTTTGCTTGACCATCCAGTCGGCCAGTTCGGCACGTCCCAGAGCTTCAACCTGATAGGTCTTTTTACGGGTATTGGAGCCGTGATCTTCAAGCGTGGATATCCAGTTCTTTTGTTGCATGGCGCTGAGTTCACGGTAAATCTGCTGATGGGTCGCATTCCAGAAAAATCCCATGGAGCGGTCAAAGCGACGAGCCAAATCAATACCGGTACTGGGTCTTTCAATCAGACTGGTCAATAAAACATGGGCTAAGGACATAAACGGCTCAGTCAATAAATCTTTACCAGTTCATTATGCAACATGTTGCATAAAAATAAAATCTGGAATATAAGTTATGCAACAAGTTGCATTAAAAGATATTCGCCAGCTAAGAGAGCACGCCAAGGAGATTGTATGTCTAATTACCCGCATTTATTAGCGCCTTTAGATTTAGGCTTTACCACCCTTAAAAACCGGGTTTTGATGGGGTCCATGCATGTAGGGCTGGAAGAAGCGCCACGTGGTTATGAGCGTATGGCGGCATTTTATGCAGAACGTGCACAAGGTGGTGTAGGGCTGATTGTGACGGGCGGGATTGCACCGAATGATGCAGGTCTGACCTTTGCGGGTGGAGCAAAATTAGACTCTAAGGAAGAAGCGGAAAAACATAAAGTGATTACCCAAGCGGTACATGATGCCGGGGGTAAAATTGCCATGCAAATTTTACATACCGGGCGTTATTCCTATCAGGCTGATCTGGTTGCACCATCTGCCATTCAGGCACCGATCAACCCGACTAAACCGCATGCCTTAACCAGCGCAGAAGTACAACAAACTATTGCTGATTTTGCCCACTGTGCAAAACTGGCGCAGTACGCAGGTTATGACGGCGTAGAAATTATGGGATCGGAAGGCTATCTGATTAATGAGTTTATTGCTGCGCGCACCAACCATCGGGATGATGAATGGGGAGGCAGTTATGAAAACCGGATCCGTTTCCCGATTGAAATCGTCAAGCGTACCCGCGAAGCGGTAGGGGAAAACTTTATCATTATTTACCGTTTATCGATGCTGGATCTGGTCGATGGCGGTTCTACCTTTGCAGAAGTGGTGCAACTGGCCAAAGAGATTGAAAAAGCCGGTGCCACCATTATCAATACCGGGATTGGTTGGCATGAAGCGCGCATTCCGACCATTGCTACCAAAGTACCACGTGCAGCATTTACTTGGGTCACTCAAAAGCTGAAAGGTTTGGTTAAAGTTCCTCTTATTACGTCCAATCGTATCAATACCCCTGAAATGGCGGAACATGTGTTGGCTTCAGGTCATGCTGATATGATTTCCATGGCACGTCCGATGCTTGCCGATGCCTTCTTCATGCAAAAAGCAGAGCAAGGACGTAGTGATGAAATCAATACCTGTATTGGTTGTAACCAGGCCTGTCTGGATCATATTTTCTCCATGAAAATTGCATCTTGTCTGGTCAATCCACGTGCCTGTTATGAAACGGAGCTGATTTTTAAGGAAACGACTCAGACTAAAAATATTGCCGTGATTGGCGCAGGACCAGCAGGTTTAAGTTTCGCAACTTATGCTGCTGAACGAGGACATCAGGTCACCATTTTCGAAGCAGCTAATCAAATTGGCGGTCAGTTCAATATTGCCAAGACCATTCCAGGCAAAGAAGAATTTTATGAAATCTTGCGTTACTTCAAACGTAAAATTGAATTACAGCCCAATATTAAAGTGCTTTTAAATCACCCAGCGACTTATGAAGCATTAAGCCAGTCCGACTTTGATGAGATTGTGGTAGCGACAGGTGTCACTCCGCGTCATTTAGAGATTGACGGTATTGACCATCCGAAAGTACTCACTTATCTCGAAGTATTAAAAGAACGTAAGCCAGTCGGTCAACGTGTCGCAATTATTGGGGCTGGTGGTATCGGCTTTGATACCGCGGAATATTTAACCCATGAAGGCGATAGTGCTAGTCTGAATCCTGAAAAATTCTATAATGAATGGGGTATTGATACGCGTTATGAAAATGTTGGTGGATTGAAGCACGCACAAGTAGAACAGTCCAATCGTGAAATTTACTTATTGCAACGCAAGGCAAGTTCAGTGGGTGCGGGCCTGGGTAAAACCACCGGCTGGATTCACCGTACCGGTTTGAAACACCGTGCAGTGAAAATGCTGGCAGGAGTCAGCTATGAAAAGATTGATGATCAGGGCTTGCATATTGTAGTGAATGGTCAGCCGACCGTTTTAGAAGTCGACAATATCGTGATTTGTGCCGGTCAGGAACCTTTCACCGCGATGTTCGATCAACTGAAAGCGGATGGTAAAAATGTGCATTTGATTGGTGGAGCCAAAGAAGCGGGTGAACTGGATGCCAAGCGTGCCATCCGTCAAGGGGCTGACTTAGCGGCTGTGATTTAAAAATATTGAAACCTACTTTTACAATTTTTGTTTACAAATCAGGATTTCTGGTGAAGTAGACAAATAGATATGTAATTTTTCCCTCTCCTTTATTAAAGGAGAGGGTTAGGGAGAGGATTTAATTATTTAATATTAAATAGATGAATCTCCCTAAATCTCCCTTTTTCAAAGGGGGACTCTTTTTATTTAAAATATAAAACAAAAAAGGAAGCTAAAATGACAATCGAAACCACAAAACAGGCAATTGCGTGCTGGCATGAAATGCTGCAAACAGGTGACATGTCTATTCTGAATGAATTACTGGCTGAAGATGTAGTATTTCGTTCACCTGTAGCATACAACCCTTATCTGGGCAAACAGGTAGTATTTTTTATTCTGAGTAATGTGATCCAGATCTTTGAAAACTTTACTTACCACCGCGAATTCTATACTGAAGATGGAATGAATGTGGTGCTGGAGTTTTCCGCCCATGTGGGTGAAAAAAAACTCAAGGGCATTGACATGATTCAGTTTAATGAACATGGTCAAATTATTGATTTTGAAGTAATGCTGCGTCCGAAGAGTGGTCTGGAAGCATTGGCGGCACAGATGGGGCAGCGTATTGTTGCTTTTATGCCTAAAGCATAAAGCGTATAGTAAAAGTATGAACTGTTAATGGAATGACATGTACTAAGTATTTTGCGTTACATCATTTTTGAGGTAAACCGAATATGAAGTTTGTGGTCAATAAAATCGGTCAGTTGGTGCAAGAAATTGTCGATCAGGTTACAGGTGCGGCATTGCCTACCCTGTACTATGATCCACAAGGGGAAGCAGGGCAAGTACTTGAAGCTTTGCCCCAACTTAAACAGAAATACCGTCCAACGCCGTGGCTGTCAAATACACATCTGCATTTGATCTATTTTGATTTAATCAAAAAAAAAGCGGTGCAACTCCAATATGAGGTTATTGAACAGTTAAACATGTCTGATGGCGGGATCACCGCTATTGCCTGGTATGGACTTCATGTTACTGAAGATACCCCAACCATTGTGTTGATGCCTACCTTGACGGGTACACCGGAAAGTATGGCCGAGCTGGTTCGTGACTTGCATCGACATACCGGATGGCGTGTAGCCTTATGTTTGCGCCGTGGCCATGCCAATTTACCTCTGCCTGTTCCAAAAATTTCCATGTTTGGTTCGACTGATGATTTACGTGAACAGGTTCAATATATTGAAAGCAAATTTCCAGATTCGAGTCTCTATGCGGTTGGTTCATCTGCGGGCACAGGACTATTGGTCCGCTATTTAGGAGAACAAGGCGAGCAAACACCGTTTAAGGCAGCATTTGCCTTGTGTCCAGGGTATGACACTGAACTGGGTTTTCAAAATGTACATCCTTTCTATAGTAAAGTGATGACGAAAAAGCTATTTGAATCCTTTATTCATCCTTATAGGGAAACATGGCAACAAACCGCCTCCTTGCCCAAAGTGCTTGCTGCCAGGAATTTATTGGAGTTTCAATCTTATTATTTTGAACTGGCAGGCTATAGCAGCCTTGAAGACTATAATCAGGCCACCAATCCGATTCATGTATTTGAAAATGTCAAAATTCCGTTGATGATTTTAAATGCGGAAGATGATCCTGTGTGTCATATCCAGAATCTGGAGCCTTATAAGGAAACCCTTCAGAAGATGCCAAATATTGTGGTTGTGACCACTAAAAAGGGCAGCCACTGTATTTTTTATGAGGGTCTTAAACAGCCTGAATCTTGGGCAGCACGTTTGATTGCAGATTATTTGCGGGTATACCAGTAAAGTAATTTTCTACATGTAAGGATCGATAGGGTAAAAAACTTGAAATCTTTGAATACAATTGTAATTTGTAACACTGATATATTAATGAGACTTAAATCAGTATTTCTGTTATAATAGCTTCAACAATAAAACTGACATGAAAATGTTCTCGTTCAAAATTGGTATACGAGAAATCTCCTCTCATTCGAGTGATCCCAAGTTAAGGTTGTTATTTTGAAATGCCAATGGTGGCTTTTCTATCTGTATTACAAAATTGGTGTAAATGTTGAATAAAACTGAAAATTTAGTTGCAAAATCGGTAAATGGTCGTGAAATTGTTGTGTCGTTAATTCCTTTTAAAAAAATGCAAAATACCCGTGATGGATTTAAATGGGTTGAAGTAGGCAAAAAAGTCTTGCTTGAATCCGGTATTGAAATTGATTTGAATCTTGATGGCCGCAGTTTCTATACGGGTGTAAATGAAATGTTCCGGCTTAATGCGCATGTAAATGCGGTGTAAGGGATAAGGGTTAGAGCAATACGAAAACCGTCTTTAAGGCGGTTTTTTAATGCCTGAAAATTTTACTTGAGCTTGCCTGTTGAACAAGTCAGGAAATATTTTCTTGATGGATCTCTAGACAGCAGTCAGTGAAGAAGAGAGCAAGTCTACAAGTTGTAAAAAAATTTGAATCTGAGTCCATGAACCCCCCTAAAATAGGTAGTAAAAATTAACAGGAAAGTTCAATCATATATTATGACCTGAATATTTAAATGTAAGTAAAAAGTTAAAGACTTAAGATTTAAATTGTTGAAAAATAAATAAATATTAAAATAAAGGAAATGTTTTAAAAACAAGCGACATATTTTGCAATGAATTGTTGTATTTGTAATGAGAGAAAGTGTAGATTTTAAAATGTGATATTTATATGTTTAGTATTTTTTGATACATTTATGTCAATAATTGTTATTGTCTGACAAAAAATATCTGTGTATAAAGAAAGTTCCACGATAAGGAAGTGAGAGTGGGTTATGAAAACAATAGAACTCCTTGTAACTTCATCATCTGCACTGATGCTGATGTTTGTGATTTATGCATTTGGGCAAATGTTTAATTAATCAGAAAAAGATATTTCATAAAAAGCACCCGAGGGTGCTTTTTTCGTGAGTAGGATTTTAAATGAAAATTTTCATTTCTTTATATTCTGTCCCATGCATCTTTTACAGCATGTTTCGCTTGTTGCCACTTTAAGCGAGAGTTCGCCTTAAACTGTTCCCATTTGCTTTCAAGATCATTTTCCGAGTCTTCAAAACGGGTATTTTCGCCGTATTCAGAACGTGAATTTCTTCCAAATTCGTAAGCAGAGGATAAATCCTTGTCATAATCGATATCGGGAATATCACGCTGTAAATCTTGATAATAAGGTCGACTGGAATAATTTTCACGCCAATACCGATCAGACTCATTATTTGACGTACGGTTTTGATTTTCTAAAGTTTGGGATCAGTCATTTTGTGTAGCTCCTAATTTTCGGAATCAATAGCCAAGCAATGAAATACAATTTCACATTCTAAAATGTGAAATTTAATGTTCAATCAACGCATTATTGCTGTTGATTATTTTGGTCATTCTGATTTTGTCGAAAATCTTGCTGTTGACCAGTTTGCTGACGTTGCTGATCATTTTGCTGGCGCTGTGGGTCATTTTGTTGCTGCTGTTGAGGCATATTGCCTTGCTGCTGACCCGGCTGTTGATGTTGCTGATCATTTTGTTGCTGTTGGCCAGGCTGTTGACGTTGTTTGTCGTTCTGTTGCTGCTGTTGGCGTTGTTGATCATTTTGTTGTTGGGGTTGATTTGGATTAGTCATCTCTACACCTCATATATAATAGACCTCTTGCGAAAGTCAAAACCACCTCAATCTAAGTTTCATGAGATATCAGAACTTAAACCGTTTTTCAGATTCTGAATTTAAACGCTTGGTTGGCGTACCTCGACCAGTTTTTACCGAAATGG